>NZ_JBEPDC010000031.1:0-75531 GCF_040300065.1 Nonomuraea sp. NPDC000554
CAGTCCGAGATCCGGATGCTCGCCAACATCACGCCCAACCTCACCAAAGCGTTCTGGCAGGGCCTGGTCAAGCCGTTCGAGAACGCCCACCCCGGAGTGAAAGCGAAAATCGAGGGCGGCGCCACCCTCCTGCCGGCGACGCAGACATCCGCGCAAAGTCCGCGAGAAATCTTCGTCTCGCCGAACGGGTCCAACAGCGGAAACGGAACCAATGGCGCGCCATTTCGCACACTGGAGCGCGCCCGAGCCGAGATCCGAAAGCTGAACGCCAAGGACTCACTTCCCTCAGGCGGCGTCACCATCACACTCCGCGGCGGTGACTACAATCGCGAATCGACCTTCGTCCTGACAAAGCAGGACGGAGGAACCGCGACCGCCCCCATCACCTACCGCGCCTACCCGGGGGAGAAGGTGCGTCTAACCGGCGGCGTATTACTGAACGGGAACGACTTCACGCCGGCAACCTCCGATGGCGTCGGGTCACGCCTGCCCGCATCGTCGCAAGGCAAGATCAAGCAACTTGATCTCAACGCGTCTGGCGTTGCCGACCTTGGCGGCATCATGCAGACGGGCTACGGCCTACCACCAGGAGACGAACCAGCCGAGATCTTCTTCAACGGATCCCCAATGACCCTGGCCCGGTACCCCAACACCGGCAACACCAAGGTCGGAAAGGTGACCGATCCAGGCGGCAACCCGCGCCAAGTTCTCGGCGGCAACGCGACAACTCGACCGCTACCCGAGGTCTACCACCACGGAGCGACATTCCAGTACAGCGACGAGCGGCCGGAGTCCTGGGCCACCACCGAAGGTGCCTGGATGTATGGGTATTGGTACTGGGACTGGGCCGACGGCAACCTCGCCATCGACTCTCTCGATCAAGCCACCAACCAGATCCGCACCAAGACTGCATCCCACTACACCGTGCGCGCCGGCCAGCGCTACTACTATTACAACGTTCCCGAGGAGTTGGATGCGCCGGGCGAGTACTATATAGACCGCGACAACAAGATCCTCTACTTCTACCCTCCGAACGACATCAAGGATCGCACCGTAGACCTGTCGCTCCTGACTGATCCTGTGGTGAAAGTTGATGGCGCGTCGTACGTGACGTTCAAAGACATCGGCATCGGCAACAGCCGTGGCGACGGCGTCCGGATCACCTCCGGAAACCACAACACCATCCAGGGCGCGACCATCGCAGACCTCGGGGGCTGGGGTGCACGAATCGAAGGTGGCACAAACAATTCCGTCCGTGGCAGCGAGATCACCCGCGTGGGGCACGGCGGCACCTACGTTGGGGGAGGCGACCGCCCAACGCTCACGCCCGCCGGGAACGTTGCTGCCGGGAACAAGATCCATGACTTCAGCCGGCTCGCACTCACCTACAACCCCGGAGTCATGCTCGCAGGAGTGGGCAACTCCGCAACTGACAACCACATCTTCAACGCCCCCCACCAGGCGATCGCCTTCGAGGGAAACGATCATCTGATCGAATACAACGACGTGCACGACGTGGTCCAGAGCACTGCCGATTCCGGAGCGATCTACTCGGTGCGGAACTGGAGCTGGACTGGAACCACCATCCGATACAACTACGTACACGACATTGGCGGCGCCGGCGCTCCAGGAAACGACCAGGACGGGATCTATCTCGACGACCTCACGTCGGGCATCACGGTAACGGGGAACGTGCTGGCACATGTGCCCCGACCGTTTCTGATCGGTGGCGGCCGGTCGAACATCATCGAAAACAACCTCGTCGTCGACAGCTCCCGCGCATTCTCGCTTGATGCACGCGGTCTCGGCTGGGCCTCTGGGCACTGCTCCCCCGGTGGCGGCATGGAAAAGACACTGAAGGAGATGCCGTACCGCGACGACCCGTGGGCGACACGCTACCCCTGGCTGGTGAACCTGCTCGAGGATCAGCCATGCGTACCGAAGAACAACAGCGTCCAGCGGAACGTGTTCGCAGACAGCCCAGCGCCCAGCATTGTGAAGGAAGCAGCGCAGACCGGCACGGTCAACGACAACTGGGTGACCACAGACGATCTGCGATTCGTCGACCGGGCCAACGGGGACCTCACACTGTTGCCAGACTCACCGGTATTCAGCAAGGTTCCGGGCTTCCAAGCTCCGCCATTCGATCGAATGCGAAAGTCCCACTGATCGCGAGCGAAGTGACGGGTCGCCGCTGAACCAACTGGATCCAGCGGCGACCTCTACATCCCCATGCGCGGCGGACTGACTGAGGCCGTGTCCGGTCCTGCTGTGCCAGAGCTGGATGCTACCGCCGTACCTGGTCAAAGCACCCGCCGCGGACTTGGTCGAGTGGCGGCCGCCGTCGACCTGCCGGTCATCGTCTACAGCCGCGGCAACGCCGTGTTCGACCCCGACACCGCGGCCGGGTGTCGATCCCAGCGCCGAGCACGGTTCGACGACGTGCTTCTGGTGGATGGCGCCCGCATCCGCCTGGGTCGTCACCACCCACGCCACCAGCCCTTCTCACTCCTTTGGGCCGACCCGCCGCCACGCCAGCAGAAACACAGCCCGGTCGTAGAACTCGCCCCCAGGCGCGAGTGGGCGCCAGAGAGGGCGTCGAGCCCGGACAGGAGGAGAGGGCCTCGGTGGGCTGGGTAGCGCCGCGTTCCGGTCGGCGATGGCGCCGATACCGCAAAGCCCAGGTGGTGAGCGCCCCCATCGGACCAGCCGGTCTGCTGTGTGTTGCCGCTCGGCCGGGAGTGACTGGCGGATGCATTGCTCAGGGGGTCTGTTACGGTACAGGTATGTCTACGCCCCGAGTTTCTTAGCCAAGGACCCGCTTCCACGCCAGAAGTGTGTCCTTTTGCTTTCTCGGAGCGTAATCCCATGATTATCGTTCGCGATGTCGGGTTGCGTGCGGGTGCCCGCCTGCCGCTCTCGGACATCTCTTTCACCGTCTCTCCCGGCGACCGCATCGGCTTGGTCGGCCGTAACGGGGCGGGTAAGACGACGCTCGTGCGCCTGCTGGCCGACGCGAAGACACCGGACGCGGTCCGGGTGGTACACGGGCACGGACTGCGGCTGGGCTACTTCGCCCAGGGGTGCGGCACTCTCGCTGCTGACCGTAGGGTGCTGCCGAACCTGGCTGCCGCCGCGCCGGATTTGACGGACGGTGAAGTCCGGAGGGTCCTGGGCGTGTCCCTTTTCACCGCGGACGACGCCGACAAGCCCGCAGGTGTCCTCTCCGGCGGGGAGAAGACCCGCCTGGCACTGGCCAGGCTGGTGCACTCCGGGGCGAACGTGCTGCTGTTGGACGAGCCGACCGACAACCTCGACCCCGCCTCCCGCGGCGAGGTCCTGGCAGCCGTCGGCTCCTACCCCGGCGCGATCGTGATGGTCACCCACGACGAGTGCGCCCTCGACGCCCTCCGCCCCGTCCGCGTCCTGCTCCTGCCAGACGCGGACGAGGACCTGTGGAGCGAGGAATACCGCGACCTGGTCGCCCTCGCCTGACCCACCGCCCCCGCCCCACCGCGGCCTCCACCGCTCGCCGTGGACGTGCCGCATCTCTCACCGACCTCACCGCGACATCTCGAAGGGCACCACGTTGTCCACCACTCCTTCCCCCTCGTCCCGGACAGTTCCCACCGGGCGCTGGCGCACCGTCACGTTGGTCATCGTTTTGCTGGCCGCGTTCATGGACCTGCTGGACGCGACCATCGCCAACATCGCGCTGCCCACCATCCGCTCGCACCTGGGTGCGTCCGCGGCCCAGATCGAATGGGTGCTTGCCGGATACACCCTGGCCTTCGCCCTCGGCGTCATCACCGGCGCCCGCCTGGGCGACCTGTACGGCTACAAGCGCGTTTTCCTGATCGGCATGGCCGGCTTCACCGCCGCCTCCGCCCTGTGCGGCGCCGCCCCCACCCCCGAACTGCTGGTCGCCGCACGCATCCTGCAAGGACTGTGCGGGGCCGCGATGATCCCCCAAGTCTTGTCGCAGATTCAGCTGTTGTACGCGCCCGAAGAGCGTGGCCGTGCCATCGCCGCGTTCTCCTCCCTCTCCAGCCTCGCCGCCGCCCTGGGCCCCATCCTGGGCGCCCTGTTGCTGGAATCCGGTTGGTTCGGCCTCGGCTGGCGCAGCGTCTTCTGGATCAACGTCCCCGTCGGCATCGTGGCGGTGCTCGCCGCCTGGCACGTCCTGCCCGAAGGCCGCGCCAGCACCCGGCCCCGCCTCGACCTGGGAGGCGTCGCCCTCTCTGGCCTGGGACTGCTGCTCGTGCTCTACCCGCTGACGATCGCCAGCGACCGCGGAACCTGGCCCGCATGGACCTACGCCGCATTCGCCCTCGGCATGCTCGTCCTGGGCGTTTTCTACCGCTACCAGCGCACCCTGTCGGACCAGGGCCGCTCGCCACTGGTAGAGGTCTCGCTCTTTCGCATCCGCTCCGTCGCCGGCGGCTTGCTGGTCGAGTTTCTGATCTTCCTGCCGATGATGGGGTTCTTCTTCACCCTCCTCCAATTCCTCCAAGCCGCCTTGGGCTTCACCCCGCTCACGGTCGGGGTGCTGATGCTGGCCTGGCCCCTCGCCAACGCCGCCTTCGCCATCCTCGGCGCCACCGTCCTGTTGCCACGCATCGGCCGCGCCACCGTGCAACTCGGCCTCGTCGTCATGGCCCTCGGCCTGGCGGTGCTCGCCCTGACCGCCAACTCAACCTCCGCTACCTCGTGGGGGGCCTTCGTCCCCGGCGTGTTCATTGCCGGCTCTGGCGCGGGCCTGGCTGTCGCCCCGCTCGCCCAACTCACCCTCCAGGACGTCCCCGCCCAGCACGCCGGCAGTGGGTCCGGCCTGTTCAACACCGTCATCCAACTCGCCGCCTCCCTCGGTGTCGCCCTCTTCGGCACCCTCTACTTCCACCCCCAACCCGACCGCACCCACCAACTCGCCCACGACGCAGGACCGGCCTTCGCCGCCACCATGTGGATCAGCATCGCCCTGCTCGCCGCTACCCTCGCCCTCAGCTACCTGCTCCCGCGCAAGACCAGCACACCGGCAACCTGACCTGCCCGTACGGTCGGTGGGCGGCAACCTCCAGATGCCGCCCACCGATCTCCGCGCCGCAGGCGGACTACCAGCGGCTTGTTCACTTGCTGATGCTTCATGCACCTCACACACGCGGGTGTGAATGAACAATGGCTCTGTCCCGGCCGCTACGAAGCGACCATCCACAGGTGATAACGGCTCTGTCCTGTAATCGGTGGTGGCGTTTGGGGTGCTGTCCGGCGTAAGTATCGCGGTCTACCGTGGGGATATCCCCGCGAAAGGAGAGCCGTGGCTACTCGCCGTCCTCCGCTCACCCCGTGTGATGGCGCGCCGCCCAGCCGGCCCAGCACACGCAGACACGGCAGCGTGGCGAGATCACTCAACGCTAGCCGGGCCGCGTCCAAGCACTTGCCGCTAGCGACAGCGTGCTGGTTCTACCCGAAATCCGGATAGAGCGAGCCAGGCTATCGGCGGGCCACCCCGAAGGACGACGGCGAACCATCAGTTGGGTGAGCAGCACGCTCCAACGAGTTCCGGCTTTGGCCCCCATCGCTCTGTGCCGCGTCACGGTTGCCAGGCCACGGTTAGCCTCGCGCCCAGCTCTCGTGCTCATCGGCGCGCGTTCGGTGATGATCCCGGTCAATGGGCGTTCGTAGGTGCGAACTTCTTCGGTCAGGGCCAGGATCCGGTGGGCGAGCATGCGTCAATGCCGGACAGGTTCAGTTCACCACGGTGAGCACCTGCCTGGCCGGCCTCTCGTCGGTTAGCCACAAGGAGGACGGCATGTGCGGGTCAACCTCCGAACTTCACTGCGGGCAGGCCGCGTACGCCGAGACCGCGGATGGCCAGGACGGAGCCGGACGATCGTTCGAGGTCCGGATCGAGCCCTTCCCGGGCCGTGGTCACATAGAGGACGTCGAGTTCGGGGCCGCCGAATGCGCAGGAAGAGGGCTGCGGAACCGGCACTTCGACAGTGCGTAGGACGCGGCCGTCGTCCGGAGCCACCTGCAGCACCCGGCCACCGCCCCAGAACGCGATCCACAGGCATCCGTCAGCGTCGACGGTCAGTCCGTCCGGGTAGCCGAAGGACTCCGGGAACGGGACCAGAGTCCTGCGGTTCTCCGGCTCCAGCCGATCGGAGACGACGTCGAATACGCTGACATCGCGTGCCTGGGTCTCGACCAGATAGAAGCGGCGACCGTCGGGGCTCCACCCGAGCCCATTCGGCTGGGTGAGCCCACTGAACACCTCCCTGACCGTCCAATCCGGCAACAGGACGTGCATGCCGCCGTGCCCGGCGGCGAAGTCCTGGGCGCAGCTGCCGGCCCACAGGCGGCCGTGCGGATCGCACTTGGCGTCGTTCATCCGGATCCCGTCGGTGAGGAAGTCGCGCCGGACGGTCCAGGCACCGTCCGGAGAGATGTCGGTGAATCCCTCCGAAGTAGCCGCGACATAGCCTCCGGACGCCTTGGGGACCGCCGCGCCGACGAGGGTCGCCAGTCGCAGGGTCCACCGCTCGGCCGAACCCGGCCGCGCGCGGTGGAGCGCGCCGTCGAGGATGTCCACCCAGCTCAGGGAGCCACTCTCCGGGTCCCAGAACGGGCCCTCGCCAACCCGGCAGATGCCAGGGAACTCGACAGTGATGTCGATGGGCACGGTCTTCCTCCGCGTCTCAGCCCGGCAGCACCACGGCCGCCTGCGCGAGCAGGCCGCCGTCGACCGGCAGGGCAATCCCGGTGATGAAGCTGGCGCGCTCGCCGGCCAGGAAGGCGATGGACTCGGCGACCTCCTCCGGGCGTGCGACACGGCCAAGGGGATGGCTGCGGCCCCAGGCGGCCACGAGCTGGTCGACCGCTTCGGCGCCGTCGGAGAAACTCGCTGCCGTCTTCCTCAGCATCGGGGTGTCGACCGAGCCGGGGCACACGGTGTTGGCCCGCACGCCGTACCGCGCCTCGTCCACCGCGATCGAGCGGGCCAGCGCGTTCAACGCTCCCTTGCTGGCGGTATAGGCGGCGACTTCCGTCTGGGTGACGAACGCCTGCACCGAGGACACCAGCACGATCGACCCCGATCCGGAGGCACGAAGAGCCGGCAAGGCGTGCTTGGCCGCCAAGAAGGCACCGCGCACGTTGACCGCCATCACCTCCTCCCAGGTGGCAGCGGAGGTGTCCGCCGCTGAGCCGTAGCGCTGGATGCCGGCCGCCGCCACCAAAGTGTCGATCTGGCCGGTCCACTCCAGGGCGCTCTCAACGGCGGCGGCGACGGACGCTTCGTCGGCGACGTCAGTCCGCACGAACCGGATCGCGCTCCCTTCCGGTTCGTGCGGGGTCAGATCCGCGCACAGCGCGTTCGCACCACGAGCGGCGAACAGGTGCGCGGCGGCCAGGCCGATGCCGCTGGAGCCGCCGGTGACCAAGACGGTTCTGCCGTCGAATTCCATGGGATGACTGGTCCTTCCGAGTGCCGAGGATGGTGTCCTGGGGCTGCGCCAGGGGATCGTGAACCCCGGAAGCGGCTACTTGTACAGCGCGCTCTGGTTCGCGTCGAGGTTGTCCTTGGTGAGGACGACCGGGTCGAGCGGCTGGTCCTTCGGGATGGATTTGTCGCCGCCGAGGTACTTCACGGAGTTCTCGACCGCCAGCTGTCCGATCTTGTAGGGGTTCTGCGAGACCAGGGCCGTGAGCGTGCCCGCCTGTAGGTGGGTGACCTCCTGCGGGCTGGCGTCGTATCCCAGTACCGCGATCTTGCCGGTCTTGCCGGCGGCCTGTACGGCGTTCGCCGTGCCCTCGGCGGTGATCACGTTGGAGGCGAAGATGGCGACGATGTTCGGGTGGGCGGCCAGCGCGGCCTGCACCAGGCCCGCGGCCTGCGTGGCCGAGTCCTGGCCGGCGTACAGCTCCGGTAGTACGTTGTATTTCGAGTTCCCGGCGAAGGACTGCTTGAAGCCGGTGTCGCGGTCGTCGATCGAGCTGATGCCCGGCTTGATGTGGACGAAGACGACGTCGCCGCCGTTCGGCGCCTGTTTGATCAGCTCTTGGCCGCCGAGCAGCCCGCCCTTGACGGAGCTGGCCGCGATGGCCGTGAAGATCTTGTCGGTGTTGACGTTGTTGCCGGTGGTCATGACCGGGATCCCCTGCGCCACGGCGGCTTCGATCGGGGCGGCCAGCGCGGTGGCGTCAGTCGGGTCGATGACGATGGCGTCGGGATGCTTCTGCACCACGGCCTGCAGCACCGGGATCTGCTCGGATGCCTGGAAGTTCGCCGAGCCCTGGACTATGGCGGTCACGCCGGCGGCCTTTGCGGCGTCCTGGAAGCCCTGAGTCTCGGTGGAGTAGTAGGGGTCGCAGGTGCAGCCGGGGATGAAGGCGATGGTGTGGTGCTTGCTGGAGGAGGAGCCGTCGGACGACGCGGTGCTCGAGGACGTGCCGGAGGAGCAGGCCGCCAGGGACAGGGCGGACACGGCGGCCGCTGTGGCGAGCGCGGCCCGGGTGACGGTGCGTGACATGGGATTGTCCTTCAGGCGTGGGGGGAGGTGTCGCAGGACGGGGGCTATGACCCGCGCAGCTGCTGGCGGCGCTTCACGTCGTCCACGGCGACGGCGACGATGAGGATCGCGCCGATGGCCACCGTCTGCCAGAACGGCTGGACGTCGATGATGACCAGGCCGTTGTTGAGCACTGCGGGGATCATGACGCCGACGGCGGCGCCGAAGATCGTGCCCCGGCCGCCGAACAGGCTGGCTCCACCGATGATCACGGCGGCGATCGCGACGAGGTTGTCGGCGCTGTGGCCGGAGACCCCGGTGGTGGTGTAGCGGGCCACGTCCAGCAGGCCGGCCAGCCCGGCCAGGGCGCCCATGAAGACGAAGAGCACGACCTGGTGCCGCCGTACGTTGATGCCGCTTCGCCGGGCGGCCTCGGCGTTGGAGCCGATGGCGTAGGTGTGGCGGCCGAACCGGGTCTTGGCCAGGACGAGGCCGGCCAGCACCGCGATCGCGACCGCGATCCACACCGGCAGCGGCAGTCCGAGAACGTGCTTCATGCCCAGGCCGGTCACCATCTGCGGCGGCAGGCCGGTGACATCGGTGCCCTCGGTGATGACCTGCGCGAGGCCCAGCGCCATGCCCAGGGTTCCCAGGGTGATGATGAACGACGGGATCTTCAGCCGGGTGACCAGCACTCCGTTGAGCAGGCCCCACGCCGCGCCGACCAGGATGCTGACGGCAGTGCCTACGAAGATCGCCACGGTGGCGTGCGGGTAGTGCCGCTCGGGCGCACCGGCCATCGCGACGATCACCTTGGCGGCGATCACCTCGCTGAACACCAGCACCGACCCGATCGACAGGTCCAGCTGCCCGCCGATGATCAGGAAGGCCGTGCCGACCGCCAGGATCATCGTGCCGGAGGCATTGAAGGCGATGTTGCGGAAATTGTCGGCGGCGAAGAACGTGGTTCCGGCCATCACGGAGAAGAACACCACGAGCGCGATCAGGGCCAGGAAGACCCAGCTGCCGGTCAAGGCACCGGCGGCGCGGCGCGCCCGCGACCCCGCACCCGCGGGGCCGGGCTCCGATGGTGTGGCGGCGGTCGTGATGAGCGGGGTCATGGCTGGGTCCCTTGCGGACGATGGGCGGATCCGGTCTCGGCGCCAGTGATGGCGGCGACGATCGCGTCGTGGGAGGTGGACTTCGGCGACAGCGTCGCGGCGTTGGCTCCGAGGCGGAGCACGACGATGCGATCGGCGACGTCGACCACGAAGGGCACGCTGTGGCTGATCACGATCACCGCGATGCCCCGGTCCCGGGTCCGTTTGATCAACTGCGCCACCTGCTCGGTCTGCACCAGGCCGAGGGCCGCCGTGGGCTCGTCCATGATGATCAGCTCGCGGGCCCACATCCCGGCCCGGGCGATGGCGACACTCTGTCGCTGACCGCCGGAGAACATTCGGACCGGGGCGCGGTGGTCGGGGACCCGCGCACCCAGGGTGCGCAGGTGCTCCTCGGCCTCGGCCTGCATGCGCTTGACGTCCATGACGCCGAGCTTGCCGAGCAGCCCGGGGCGGTGGTGCTCGCGGCCCAGGAACAGGTTCGCGGGCGCCGACAGATCGTCGGCGAGCGCGAGGTCCTGGTACACGGTCTCGATGCCGGCGGCGCGCGCCTCGGAGGGCGATGCGAAGTGCGCCCGCTCGCCGCGCACGCGCAGCTCGCCGGCGTCCGGCGCGAGCGCCCCGGACAGGATCTTGATGAGGGTGGACTTGCCGGCGCCGTTGTCGCCCATCAGGGCCACGACTTCGCCCGCCGCCACCTCGAGGGATACGTCGGTGAGGGCCGTGACGTGCCCGAAGTGCTTGGAGATCCCGACGGCCGACAGCACCGGTGTCTGTGCGCCATGTGCCCGATCCTGTGTCGGGTTCGCTTGATGAGTGGCCATGAGATTCCTCTCTCGGCTCCGGCCCCACATGTGGCGTGAGGTCTGATGCATCTGCAGGCAATGCAGATGACCTCTTGCTGTAACCTGGGATCCTTGCATACAAGTACACCGGTATGCAACGATTGGTTGCGTGAGAACTGATCGAAACCATGCGAGTGCGATCGGTGCGCTGGCGTCCGTAGGCCTGACCCGGGTGCGTCAGCGCACCTCGGATCGGGTGTACGAAGAGCTCGCCGCGGCGATCCGCGATCTGCGGATCCTGCCGGGCGCCTCGCTGTCCGAGACCGATCTGGCCGAGCAGTTGCACGTCAGCCGTACTCCGTTGCGTGAGGCGATCGCCCGGCTGGTCGACTCCGGGCTGGTCTCGGTGGTCCCGCACGTCGGGACCCGGGTCGAGCTGATCCGGCTGGAAAGCGTCGAACAGGCCCGCTTCGTGCGGGAGAGCCTGGAGACCGCGGCATTCGCCGCGGCGTGCGAGAAGCCGGAGCGCGACGTGGCACCGCTTCGCGAGCTACTGGCGCGGCAGGCCGACGCCTGCGAGGCGCGCGACCTCGCGGCCTTCTTCGCCGCCGACGAGGCACTGCACGAGCGGATATTCGTGCTCAGCGGCTATCAGACCGCCTGGCAGATCATGCAGCCGATCAAGATGCACCTGGACCGGCTGCGGCGGCTCAGCCTGCCGGAGCCGGAGACGGTGCGCGGTCTGATCACGGAGCACACGGCGATCGTCGACGCGCTCGAGGCCGGCGACTCCGAAGGCGGGCGCGCGTACATCCGTGCCCACGCCCGGCGGGTTTTGGAGTACGGCCCCGTGCTGCGGGCCAAGCACCCGGGGTACTTCGGCGCATGACCACGGGCGACATACACGAGGAGCCGGAGCAGGAACTCGATGTGGTCGAGTACCTGTACCTCCGCGAACTGCTCGCCCGCCCACGGGTGACCCGGCTGTCCGGCGGCGTCTCGGCCGAGACGCTCCTGGTCGAGTCCGGGTCCGTCCGGCTGGTCGTCAAACGGGCGCTGCCGCGCCTGCTGGTCGCCGCCGAGTGGACGGCGAAGCCGGAGCGCGCGCAGACCGAGGCGGCCGCGATCGAGGCCCTGCACCGGCTGACCCCGGATCAGACCCCTGAGCTGCGCGCCGTCGACGCGCAGCGGCACACTGTCGTGATGGCCGCCGCCCCGGCCGACTGGGTGCCCTGGAAGGCGGTCCTGTTCGGCGACGAGCCCGACCCGACGGCGGGGATGTCTTCGACCGCGGCGGCCCTGGGTGCCGTCCTCGGCACCTGGCACAGCCGGACCTGGGGCGACGAGCACGTCCGCGCCCGTTTCGCCGACTACGAGGCGTTCGACCAGCTGCGGATCACCCCGTTCCACCGCGCGGTGGCCGCGGCTCATCCGACGGTCGCCGCCGCCGTCGACGAGCTCGGCGAGGACCTGCTCACCAGCCGCGACTGCCTCGTCCACGGTGACTTCTCCCCGAAGAACATCCTGGTCGGACCGGACGGGCTGATGGTGCTCGACTTCGAGGTGGCCCACGTCGGCGCGGCGGTCTTCGACGTGGCCTTCATGCAGTGCCACCTGATCCTCAAGACCCTGAACGCTCCGGCGCGCGCGGACCGGTTCGCCGACGCGGCCGCGGCCTTCCTCGGCGCCTACGAACGCGCCTGCCCGCAGTCCCGGCAGGCGACCACGGAGCGGCTCAGCCGGCACGTCGCCTGCCTGCTGCTCGCCCGCGTGGACGGCATGTCCCCGGTGGGCTACCTGTCGCCCGACACGGCCGCGGTCGTCCGACGGATCGCGCTCGCGGTACTCCGACAGCGCGAGCCGTCGATCACAGAGCTCTGGAACTACGTGAAAGAGGCGTCTTGACAGCCATCGAGAAGGTCCAAGCGTGGGAGGCCCTCGACTCCCGCGGCCACCCGACCGTCGCGGCCCGTGTCGTGCTCGACGACGGGTCCGAGGGCGTCGCCACGGTCCCGTCCGGAGCGTCTGCGGGGTCCCACGAAGCACACGAACTGCGTGACGGCGGCTTTCGCTATGCGGGCCTGGGGGTGCGCACGGCGGTCGCGAACATTACGGCCGTGCTCGCCCCACGCGTGGTCGGGCTCGAGCCCGCCGAGGTCGACGCGGCCCTGGCCACGGCGGACCCGTCCGCCTCCTTCACGACCGTCGGGGCCAACGCCGTACTCGCCGTGTCGCTGGCCGTGCACCGCGCCGCCGCCGCGGCGGACGGCCGGTCCCTGGCCCGCCACCTCGCCGGCGACGACGGTCCGCTCCTGCTGCCGATGCCGATGGTCAACATCCTGTCCGGCGGAGCACACGCCGGTGGAGCGCTCGACATCCAGGACTTCCTGGCCGTCCCCGTGGGCGCCGCGAGCTTTGCCGAGGCCATCGAATGGTCCGGCGCCATCCGCGACACCGCGACCCGCATCGCGCTGTCCCGCGGCTACGGACAAGCGGTCCTGGTGGCCGATGAGGGGGGGCTGGGACTGCCTCTGGAGACCAACCACGCGGCCCTGGAACTGCTCACCGACGCGATCGAGGCCGCCGGCTACACTCCCGGCGCGCAGGTCGCCATCGCCATCGACGTGGCCGCCACGCAGTTCCTGCGTGACGGCCGCTACAGATTCACGCGCGAGGACCGCGACCTGACCTCCGAGGAACTCGTCGCAGAGGTCGGCGACTGGTGCGACCGCTTCCCGATCGTCTCGGTCGAGGACGTGCTGGCCGAGGACGACTGGGACGGCTGGCGGCACGCCACCGAGGTCCTCGGCCCGCGCGTCGAACTCGTCGGCGACGACCTGTTCGTCACCTCTCCGCGGCTACTGGGCCGCGGGATCGGGGAAGGCGTCGCCAACTCGGTCCTGGTCAAGGTCAACCAGAACGGCCTGCTCTCCGGCGCGACCGAGGTGATCGCTCTGGCCCGCTCGGCGGGCTACCGGACCGTCGTCTCCGCCCGATCCGGCGAGACCGAGGACTCCTGGCTGTCGGACCTGTCCGTCGGCTGGCGCTCCGGACAGATCAAGGTCGGGTCCACTCATCGCTCCGAGCGCACCGCCAAATGGAACCGGCTGCTGGAGTTGGAGGCGTGCGAGGACACCGTGTTCGCGGGGCCGTGGCCGGACGGTCGGCCCCTGAAGGAGACAGCATGAACAGATTCCCCGGACAGACCGTGATCGTCACCGGTGCCGGATCGGGCATCGGCTACGAGATGTCGCAGCGGTTCCTCGCCGAGGGGGCCGCTGTCTTCGCGGCCGATCTCGACCCCAGCGGCGTCCCCGAAGGCACCGTGGGCGTCCGGACCGACGTCACCGAGCCCGAGTCGGTGTCGGCGCTGATCGACATGGCGGTCCAGCAGACCGGGCGGCTCGACGTGCTGTGCAACAACGCCGGCGCCTCCTCTACTACGGACCCGGTGGCCTGCACTCCTGAGGAATGGGACCGGGTCTTCGCCGTCAACGCCCGCGGCGTGTTCCTCGGCACCAAGTACGCCCTGCCCACCATGCTCGCCCAAGGCCGCGGCGTGATCGTCAACACCGCCTCGGCGGCAGGGCTCGTCGGCCTGAAGGACCGCGCCGCGTACTGCGCCAGCAAGGGCGCCGTCATCGCGTTCACCAAGCAGGTCGCCGTGCAATACGCCGGAACCGGCGTGCGCTGCAACGCGGTCTGTCCCGGCACTGTCGACTCGCCGTGGGTGGGCCGCCTGCTGGACGCCGCCGCCGACCCAGAGCAGGCGCGCGCCGGGCTGGTCGCGCGCCAGCCGATGGGCCGGCTCGGACAGCCAGGGGAGATCGCCGACGCCGCACTGTACCTGGCCTCCGACGCAGCCGCCTTCATCACCGGCACCGAACTGGTCATCGACGGCGGATTGCTCGCCGGCTGACCGAAGAAGGGACGTCATGCGACTCATGCGACTGGGACCGCCCGGCAAGGAGATACCGGTCCTGCTCACCGAACAACGCGACCACTACGACCTGCGCGGCGTCACCGCCGACATCGACGGCCCGTTCTGGGCCGACGGGGTCGAGCGCGTCCGCGCCGCGCTCGCCTCGGGCACGCTGCCCCGGATCGATCCGTCCGGGCTCCGCGTCGGGCCGCCGATCGCCCGTCCGGGCGTGGTGCTGTGCATCGGGATGAACTACGCAGCGCACGCTGCCGAGACCGGAGCAGCGCCGCCGGAGCACCCGGTGATGTTCTACAAGGCCCCGAACACCGTCGTCGGTCCCGACGACACCGTCCTGCTGCCTCCAGCGTCAGTGAAGACCGACTGGGAGGTCGAGCTCGCGGTCGTAATCGGCAAGAGAGTCCGCTATCTCGACTCGCCTGCCCAGGCGCTCGACCACGTCGCCGGATACACGATCTCCAACGACGTCTCCGAGCGTGATTTCCAGCTCGCGATCAGCGGCGGGCAGTGGTCGAAGGGCAAGAGCTGCGAGACGTTCAACCCGCTCGGACCGGTCCTGGTGACCGCCGACGAACTGCCGGACCCGCAGGCCCTGCGGCTTCGCTCGTGGGTCAACGGCGAGCGGCGCCAGGACTCGACGACCGCTGACATGATCTTCGACGTTGCCACCCTGATCCATCGGCTGAGCCACGTCACGGTCCTGGAACCCGGCGACGTCATCAACACGGGAACCCCCGAGGGCGTGGCGCTGTCCGGCCGCTTCCCGTACCTGGCCGACGGCGACCTCGTCGAGGTCGAGATCGAACGCATCGGTCGCCAGACCCAGAAAGTAGCCGGCGCGTGACCATCAGACTCTCCCTCGGACACATCGACGTCTACGACGAGCGGACCGCTGCTTTCGCGCACCAGCTCGGCCTGTCAGGCGTGCAGTTCCACACCCCGAACCTGCTCCCGGGTGAGGACGGCTACTGGAGCCTGGCCGAACTCCAGGCCCTGCGTCAGCGTTGCGACGCCGACAGCCTGCGGATCGACGGCCTGGAGAACGTCCCGTACTCGCACATCTGGAAGATCCACCGCGGCCTGCCCGGCCGCGACGAACAGATCGAGAACTACTGCCGGACCCTGCGGAACATGGCGGCGGTCGGCATCGACCTGCTCGGCTACAACTTCCTGCCCACCTACGTCTGGCGCACCGGCATGGCCGAGCCTGGCCGTGGCGGGGCCCTGGTCACCGCCTTCGACCTGGACGCGGCCGCCACCGGCAACGCCCTGGCCTCCTACCGGCTCTCGCCCGTCGAGCCGCTGACCGAGCCCATCTCGGCCGACCAGATGTGGGCCAATCACCAGTACTTCCTCGACGCGGTCCTCCCGGTCGCCGAAGAGGTCGGGGTGCGGCTGGCGCTGCACCCGGACGACCCGCCGGTCGACGTGCCGCTGGGTGGCGCCGCCCGGATCTTCACGACTCCGGCTTCGCTGGTCGCGGCGCGCGCCCAGGCCCGAAACAGCCCGGCCTGGGGCCTCGACTTCTGCCTGGGCACCGTGTCGGAGATGGGCGGGGAAGAGGCGGTCAACGAGGTCATCGACACCCTCGGCTCGGCGGGGGCGATCTTCTACGTGCACTTCCGCGACGTCCAGGGCACGGTGCCGTCCTTCCGGGAGTGCTTCCTGGGGGAGGGCAACTACAGTCCGGCGCGCGTCATCCGGCGGCTGAACGACGTCGGCTTCGCTGGATTCCTCATCGACGACCACGTCCCGGCCATGATCGGCGATCCGGACACGTGGATGGACATCTCGTCAGAGGCCTACTGCAGCCGCGGGCGGGCGCACGCGATCGGCTACCTTCAGGGCGTCCTCAACGGGCTCGGGTTCGACTGACGGATCGCGATCGCGACCGACCTGGCCGGCGGCGCTGATGGGCACCGGGATCGAGGCCATCGTTATCCGCCGTCTGTGTGGCCGATGATTCTGGGGCAAGAACCATGCCTCTCATCTCGCGGTTTGCGGGTTTCGACGGAGGTGAGGGCAGCGCCGATATAACGTTATCGCGGAAGAGTAGACCTCTGAGCCCCGGTGTCAGGCAGTCGTCAGCGCGACACCGGATCGCGCCGGTCCGCCCGGCTGGTGGGCCGCCGCTACCGGCTCATCTCGCCGGAGCCGCGTACCGTCAGCGACACCGGTACCACGACCTTCTGCACCGGGCGGCCGGGGTCGGCGATGCGGGCGCGCAGCAGCTCCACGGCGGTGCGGCCGATCGCCGCGGTGTCCTGCGCCACCACGGTGAGCGCCGGCTGCAGCAGGTCGGCCAGCGGGACCTCGTCGAAGGCGACGATCGCCAGCCGTGAGGCCGCGGCCGGCCCAAGGCTCCGCAGCACCGCGAGGGTGGTGTCCATGTTGCCCGTGACCAGGGCGGTGGCTGGGTCCGGGCCGTGCAGGGCGGCGTCCAGGGCCGCGGCCACTCGCTCGGGGGTGGTCTCGCCGGGGAACACCAGGCCGTCGACGCTCTGTCCGTGGGCGAGCAGGCAGGCGCGGAACGCCGCCGCGCGCTCGTGGCCGGAGTAGACCCGCTCCTCGTGGCCGATGTAGGCGATGCGGCGGTGGTCGTGCTGGTGCAGATGGCGGAAGGCCATGCCGATGCCGGCAGCGTTGTCGGACATCACCGAGTCCACCGAGACCCCGCTCATCGGCCGGTCCATCGCCACCAGCGGCATGCCGTCAGCAAGCTCGGGTTCCAGGTAGGAGTGGGATTCGCCGATCGGCTCGACGACGATGCCGTCCAGCCGCCGCCGGCACATCGACACCAGGATCTCCCGCTCCCGTTGGTCGTCGAAGTCGGTGGAGGAGGCCAGCAGGTTCAGCCCGGCGTCGCGGGCGGTGCGCTCGATGGCGGCCAGCGCCGGGTTCGCCTCGGCGATGCGCCGTACCGCCGCCCCGATGGTGCCGGTGACGCCCAGGCGCAGTTGGCGGGCGCGCTCGTCAGGGCGGAATTTCAGGGCCGTGATCGCGGCCTGGACCCGGGCGACGTATTCGGGGCCGACGGTCGGGTCGTCGTTGACCACGCGGGACACCGTGCGCAACGCCACCCCCGCCTCACGTGCGACGTCGACCATGGTCGGGCGCTTGGGCCGTCCCTTGCTCATCCGCGCTTCCCCCTTGTTGTCATGCAGTCGTCGGGCGGCGTATCCGCGCCTGTGCCGGCCCTGTGTTTCCCCGTCGTTACCGGATCGGTTCTTGACACCGTCCCGTAACCCCCACTTATTCTCGAGATAACGTTATCCCGTAGGTGCTCCGGTGTCGAACCATCACCGTCGGCCGGGTCACATCCTCCCCCCTCCCCCCTCCCCTCCCCCCTGGAGAGTTCCATGCGGCACTCACGTCCGCTCGCGGCTTGCCTGGCCGTAGGGCTCACCCTTCTCACCGGTTGCTCGGCGGCCTCCTCCGACGGAGCGAAGGGTGGCAGCGCCTCCTTGACCTACCTGACCTTCGAGACGCCCAGCCTGACGGCCTCGTTCTGGGACGCCTCGATCGCGAACGCCGAGAAGCAGGCTCCCGGCATCACCGTCAAGAAGCTGGTGGCGCCCAGCACCGACCGCGACGCCTACGCCAAGCAGCTGCAGGCCTCCGGGCAGTTCCCCGACCTGCTGGCGTCCATCACCCCCTCGACGTTCGTCCAGGCCGGGCTGCTCAAGCCCTACGACCAGAGCTGGGTGGACGCGAACTTCCTGCTGCCGCAGGGCAACGCCTACAAGGGCAAGGTCTACATCCCGCCGACGAACTCGCAGATCATCCCGATGGTCTTCTACAACAAGACCCTGTTCGCCAAGGCCGGCATCAGCGCGCCGCCGAAGACCTGGGCCGACTTCCTGGACGTCTGCGGCAAGCTCAAGGCCGCCGGCATCACCCCGATCGAGCTCGGCGGCGGCGACCCGTTCGCGGCCTCCATGCCGCTGGTCGGCATCCTGTCGGCGGACGTGTTGGGCAAGGACCCGAACTGGCTGCAGAAGCGGTACGCCGGCAAGGTGCGGTTCACCGACGCGAACGTGCAGGCGGCGGTGGGCAAGTACCGGACGCTGGCCAAGCACGGGTACTTCGAGGACGGGGCGCTCGGCGTCAAGTACGCCGACTCGATCACGAACTTCACCTCCGGCAAGACCGCGATGTACATGATGGGCAGCTGGTTCCTCGGCGCGGTGCCGAAGGACCACGCCGCGGACTTCGGTTCCTTCATGACGCCCACCGACGACGGGTCGCTGGTCGTGCCGTTCGCCGTCGGCGGTTCGATGGCGATCAGCGCAAAGACCGCGGTCCCGGACAAGGCCACCGCTTTCGCCCAGGCCTGGTCGCTGGACCCGGCCAACTTCAAGGCCCTGATCGAGGGGGACGGCGCGTTCCCGATGCTCAAGGGCAAGACTCTGGCTGACTACGGCGTCACCGTTACGCAGGTCTTCAAGGACTCCTACTCCTACGTCACCGACCAGAACAAGAAGGTCTCCGCGTTCGGCTGGGCGACCAACGACGACTCCATGCCCTCGGGGCTGAACGGGGCCTTCTACGCGGCCAGCCAGGCGCTGTTCTCCTCCGACGACGTCGCCGGCCAGATGGCCAAGCTGGACTCCGCCTGGGACGCCGCGACCAAGTAGCGCCGCGGACCTCTTTCCGACCGATATCAGGGAGGCCTTCATGACCACCCATGCCCATCGACCGCGAGGCGACCTCGCCTTGGGCGCTCTGGCAGTGCTCGCGCTCGGGCTGTACGCGCTGTTCATCATCGTCCCGGTGGGCATCAGCGCCTGGAAGGGCCTGACGAACGAGAATCCGCTGCTGACCCATTCGGACTTCGTCGGCGTCGCCAACTACACCGAGATGATCCACGACGACGCCCTGGCCGCCAGCCTCGGATTCACCCTGGTGCTGGCCGGCGTGGTGACCGTGGTGGCCAACGCCGCCGGCATCGGGTTCGCGATGCTGCTGAACCGGACGTCGCTGAGCTACCGCGCGATGCGCACCGCGGCGTTTCTGCCGCAGGTGCTGTCCGGAGTCATCGTCGGGTTCGCCTGGCGCTACATCCTGGCTCAGGACGGCGTGCTCAATCACTTGTTGATCTCCGCCGGGATCATCGGCAAGCCGATCACCTGGCTCGGCAGCCCGCACTTGGCGATGTTCTCGGTCGGGCTGGTCGCCGCGTGGGTCCTCACCGGGTTCACCACCGTGGTGCACCTGGCCGCGCTGCAGTCGATTCCGGTCGAGCTGTACCAGGCCGCAACCGTCGACGGCGCGGGGCGCTGGCAGAGGTTCCGGCGGATCACCTTCCCGATGCTGGCCCCCGGCACCACGATCAGCGTCACCATCTCGCTGATCACCATGCTCAAGCTCTACGACATCATCGCGGCATTGACATCGGGTGGTCCGGCCGACTCCACGCAGTCCACCGCGCTGTACATCATCAAGCTCGCCTTCACCGACGGCCGGTTCGGCTACGCCTCCGCGGTGGCCATGCTGCTGCTGGCCGTCTCGGCGGTCATCGCGCTGTCGGTGACCGGCCTGCTGCGCCGCCGGGAGGTGGACCTGTGAGCACGCTGACCACCCGGCGCCGCCCGGCCGTGCCGCCCACGTCCGCGCCGACGCCGACGCCGGCGCGACGGGTCTGGACCAGCCGGGCCTACCTGGCCGCCGCCGGGCTGCTGACCTTGGCGTTCATCTCCCCGATCTACCTGACGATCGTCAACGCCTTCAAGACCCAGGACCAGATCATCCAGAACCCGGCGGCCCCGCCAGTGCCGCCGACGATAGACAACCTCTCCGACGCGCTGTCCCGGCCGGACAAGATCATCCAGATCGGTCTGGCCAACTCCACGCTCACCGTCGTCGCCTCGGTGCTGCTGGTCATCCCGCTGGGCGCGGCGTTCAGCTTCTGGCTGACCCGCCGCTCGGCCCGCCTGCGCCGGATCGTCCTGGCCGCCTTCGCCGCCGGACTGATGATCCCGCCCGCGGTGGTCCTGCTACCTACCATCAAGATCCTGACATTTCTGCATCTGGACCACACCTACGCCGGGCTGATCCTGACCAACGTCGGCGGCGGATATCTGTCGTTCGCGGTGTTCGTGTACTCCGGCTTCCTGCGTGCCATCCCCGGCGAGATCGTCGAGGCCGCGTCTCTGGACGGCGCAGGGATGCTCCGGATCTGGTGGACGATCGTCATGCCGCTGTTGCGTCCGGCCACCGCCACCGTCGCGATCTTCCTGTCGCTGTGGATCTGGAACGACTTCATGAATCCGCAGTTCATCCTCGGCCCGTTGCGCGGCCAGACCGTCACCACCGGTCTGTATCTGTCGCTGGGCCAGTACTCCACCAATTACGCGCAGCTGTTCGGCGTGATGTTCCTGGCCGCGATCATCCCGGTCGCCGGCTACCTCACCTTGCAGAAACAGTTCATCGCCGGACTCACCACAGGAGCCACTAAGTGAGCCAGAACCCCGCCGGCATCGGGTCCGAGGTCGAGGTCGAGGAGATCCTGGTTCTGCATCACAGCCACCTCGACGTCGGCTACACCCACTCGCAGCCCGTCGTCTGGGAGCTTCAAGGGGAGTACATCTCGCAAGCGATCGACTGGCTCGAATCGACAGCAGACCTCCCGGGTGGCGCGCGTCCGAAGTGGACGTGCGAGGCGTACGAGCCGGTCCTACGTTGGCTTCGCCGAGCGTCATCCGCCGACGTCGAGCGATTCCGGGCACTGCACCGGCAGGGGCGCATCGGCGTCGCGGCGCTGCGGTGGAACATCAGCGCCCTCCCGGATCGGCGAGGACTCGAACGGCTCATCGCGGGCAAGGGGGAACTCGAGGAGATCCTCGACACCCGCGTCGCCGTCGCCTGTCAGCACGACGTGCCGGGAGCGCAGTGGGCGCTGGCCGATGTCCTGCTCGATGCGGGCGTGGAGATGTTCGTCATGGGCGCGAACCTACACTCGGGGCGGCCGATCAATCCGAGGCCGGGCCTGTTCCTCTGGGAGGCGCCCAGCGGACGCACCCTGCGAGTGTTCAACGGGCACCACTACACGATGTTCGACCAGCTGCTGTTCTCCTGGGACCACTCCGTCGAGCGGATGGCACAGGGGTGGGCGCAGCTGTCCCGTCACCTGGGCGGCATGCACTACTCCCTGCCGTTCGTGTACCTGTCCAGCACCTGCTCCCCGGTCATGTGGGACAACGCGCCACCCAGCCCGTTCCTGCCCGACCTCATCCGTCAGTGGAACGATCGCGGCGAGGGCCCGACGATCCGGTACGCCACCTTCGACGATCTGCTCCGGGCAGCCAGCATCGTCCCAGACGCGTCGCTGGAGGTGCAGCGCGGCGACTGGACGGACTACTGGACGTTCGGAGCCGGCAGCACCCCCACAGCTACGGCGACCTCTCGCCTGGCCAAGGCGCGGCTGCAGGAAGCGTCGGTCATGGGCACCGACCGCCCCGATGTCGTGAGCCTGGCGCAGGAGCGCGGCGACCTCTTCGATGAGCACACGTGGGGCTTCTATGACCCCTCCCCGGCGAACCCGCAGGCGGTCACGACCGAACTGTTGAAGAAGTCGCTCGCGCATGAGGCGGATGAACTCGCCGGGTTCGCCGTGATGTCCGGTCTCGAGGCCCTCGCGCAGAATCCCCTGGCCGATCGCGGACTGTCCGGTGTTCTCGTCGTCAACGCGGCGACCCACGATCGCACGATGTACCCGGAGATCTCGAATGCGTGGTTCCGCAACGTCGGCGCGGAAGGCGAGCGCACGTACCGCGCTCGACGCATGGCGTACGACGCGCGGCCGTGGCGGGTGCGCCTGCCCGAAGACGATGTGCGGCGCGTCGGCCCGATCGAGATGCCTGCGCGCAGTTGGCGGGTCATTCCGCTGGACCGATTGCCGTCCCCGGAAGACCACGACGCCGTCTCGCACACGCTGGAGGAGAGCCCAACCTTCGGGGCACCCAGCTGGGATGCGTTCTCCGAGCTGGCACGGGTCACCGGAACGATCGAGACACCGTTCCACCGCGTCCGGTACGACGCCCGAACCGGACGCATCCTCTCGCTGTGGGATCGTACGTCGGAGTCGGAGGTCCTCAATGTCGACGACGAGTTCGACTTCTTCGAGTACGTCCGAGAACGCGCCGATGCGCTCGTGGACGGGACGCGCGAGGCGTTCTACAAGCGCGACCTGGACGGCGAGAAGTTCGACGTCAGCGGATGGGACGCATGGCGTCCCATCCGCGAACGTGCGCGTCGTCCGTCAGGGTGCACGGTCCTCGTCGAAAACGATCAGGTCATCATGACGCGCAGGTTTGAGGCCGACGGCGTCAGGCACCTGACGCAGCGGTTCACGTTCTCGAGCCGGTCGGCGCTCATCGAGGTGGTCGTCGACTTTGAGCTCCTACCCGACACCTCTCCGCAGGCGGTCTACTTCGTCGTGCCGCTGCGGGCGGACGCCGGATGGGTGGGCTCGTTCGACAACGCAGGCGAGATCGTGCGTCTGGACACGGATCAGCTGAAGGGCGCGTGTCGGGGCTGGGCGACCGTCGAATCGTTCGCGGCACTCGGCGACAGCACCCGCACGCACGCACTGTTCACCCCGGACGCACCGCTCGTCCAGTTCGGCACGTTCCACTTCGGTCCGCCGCTGGACGCCGTGCCACGGGAGCGGAATCCACGGCTGCTCGCGTGGGCGTACAACAACTACTGGATGACCAACTACCCGCTGACGGAACCGGGCATCGTCCGACTGCGGTTCGGCTTCCAGACGTACGCGCATCACGACGCCGAGGTATTGCGTCGGGACGCCTACGACGTCGCGCACGCACCCATCGTCTGGCCTGTGACAACGAACGGGCGCGCTGCGGGCGAGGGGACCCTCCCGCTGTCCTGAAATCGCGCGCCGCGCACGACGACTCTCCAGCCCATGCAATGACAACCGAGACGAATCAGGAGGAGTCGAATGAGACGTGTCAGACTTCTGCACCGAATGAGCGCCGTGGCGATCGCGGCGTGCGTGAGCGCGGGTGCCCTCGTGCCGACCGCTCAGGCAGTCGTGGCATCCGAGGTGAGCACCCCCAAGGAATCCTCGCCGGAGTGGTCGCGCATCCAGAAGCTGATCGGCGCGATCACCGGCAACTGGACAGGGGACGCATACGCCGGCGCGTACTCGAACTCGTTACCGAACACGGCATTGCTCGGCAACGGAGATCTCGGCGTGACGTCGGCAGGCGCGGGCGGAGAGAAGACCTTTCTCGTTTCGAAGTCCGACTTCGTCTCGGCCGGCGACCTCAAGGGCGTCTTCAACAGCGGCGACAACCTCACCAAGCCGCTTCCCATCGGCGGCGTCACCCTCAGCGCGCGCGACGATACGAAGGCGATCAACCTCGCGCCGGGCGCTTCCGAGGTCACCGCGAGCTCGTCCCACGACGACTTCCAGCCGCGCCTAGCCGTCAGCGGCCATATGCAGCCCTCTCCGAACGGCTATGGCTGGGTGACCACAATCGGCAAAGAGCACTGGCTCGAGCTGTCGTTCCCTGAGCCCATCACGGTGCAGCGATGGGTCGTCAAGAACGACGGCGCCGTGCGCAGCGGGTACAGCATGAACAATACGAGCGATTTCCGCCTGCAGGTCAGCAAGACCGGCGGGCCGGGCGCAACGTGGACAGACGTCTCCGTCGTCGAGGGCAACACGAAGGATGTCTTCGACGAGAATCTCGACGCGCCCGTGACCGGTGCGCACTTCCGGCTCCTCGTGACCGAGCCGCTCCAGCGGACCAACACGGACCCGAACCCGCGTGCGCGCATCGGACAGTTCGAACTGTACGAGACGACCAAGGATGCCGGCGAGGCGGTGACCACGAAGGAGACCCAGAACATCCTGGATGCACGGATCGAGACCACCATGTCGCTGGGCGGTGTCCCAGTCTCCACGCAGACATGGCTGGCACCCGACCACAACATCATGATCACCGAGGTCACGTCACAAGGTTCGAAACCGGTCGACCTGAAGGTCACCACTTGGGGCAAAAGCGGCAACGCGCACTACCCGGTGACCAGCGGCGTGGAGCACGGGATCGCGACTGCTTCGCGCGCCACCTTCAACAACGCGCCGAAAAACCCGCTGTCATGGCGTTCCAAGGCGACGCTCGCGACGAGCGTAGTCGGAGCGGACACCGAGGTCACGGCCGACTCGGCGAAGGGCGAGAGCTACACGGGGTTCACGCTCGAACCGGCCACGGCCGTGCACATCGTGACCACGGTCGGCGGCGGCGGCAAGACCTATGACGCCGGGGGAGCTCTCACCAGCGAGGATCCGGACGCAGAAGCGCTCGCGCTTCTCGCGGATGCTTCCAAACCCGCACAGCTGGATAAGCTGAGGCGCGAGCAGGCGCGGTGGTGGAAGAACTTCTGGTCGGCCTCCTACATCGATCTTCCGAACCGGCCCGAGGTCATGCGCTACTACTACGGTGCGCAGTACCTGCTCGGCAGCACCTCCCGCGCAGGCAACCTCGCGCCCGGGCTCTACGGGCTGTGGCACACGACGGACAACCCGAACTGGTCGTCGGACTACCACCTGAACTACAACTTCATCGCGACCTTCTACGGCACCAACTCAAGCAACCGGCCCAAGCTATCGCTGCCGGCGGTCGATGCCCTGCTCGACTTCCTGCCGAACGGGGAAGCGCGCGCCGCAGACCCGGCGCAGCTCCGGCGCATCAACAGCGCGTTCATCGACTCGCGCCCCGATCTGCAGGACGGCATTCGCGACGCGGTTCTCTTCCCTGTGGGGATCGGCCCATGGGGGACGGTGACCGACGACAACTACCTCGCGGAAGCCCTCAACGCCTCGTACAGCGCGTACCCGCTCCTCGAGTACTTCCGCTACACGCAGGATGAGAAGTTCCTGTCCGGGAAGGTCTACGACTACCTCGTGCGCTGTGTCAACTTCTACGATGCGTGGCTGCAGAAGAGCGGCGATCTGTACACCTTGTACGCCGGGTACAACGAAGGCTCCTGGGCAGCCAACCCCGCCGTCGAGCTTGCGGCGCTCAAGAACGTGCTCCGCGAACTGATCGATGCCAGCGCGCTGCTGGGTCGTGACAAGGATCGCCGTGCGCACTGGCAGGATCTGTACGATCACCTCGCGCCCCAGCCGACGAGCACGTGGAACGGCAAGGAGGTGTATGCACTCGCGGAGAAGGAATGGAAGGGCGGGCAGTGGGTTCCGCTGGCCAACCCGGTTCCCGGCGACGGGAACATCATCCCGCTCGACATCGTGGTTCCTGGGGGCCAGCTCGGCTACTACTCCTCGGCTGCGGAACAGCAGATCGCCCGCAACACCATCGACGTGTTCGGATCCGGCGCCTGGCGCCAGATCAACAACTTCCCGCGCATCTTCAACGATGCCGTCCTGACGCGCTACCCCGCGAAGGCGGTGCTCGCCAACCTCACCGAGACCATCAAGACTCAGATTCAGCCGAACCTACGCATCAGCGACGGTGTGCACGGCGTCGAGAAGATCGGGGCGACCGCCGCCATCAACAACATGCTGCTGACGAGCGATCGTGGCGTCGTCAAGGTGTTCCCGAACTGGGTCGCCGGCGAGGACGCATCCTTCGCGCGGCTGCGCACGGACGGCGCCTTCGTCGTCTCAGCTGCATACGACGGCGCCGCGGGCCGTGTGGGCGACGTGACGGTCACGAGTGAGGCAGGGCAACGAATGACGATCTCGTCCCCCTGGCCCGAGGGCACGGATGTCTTCGATTCGACGGGTGCGCAGGTCAGCACGGCCGCGGGCACCGCCCCGAACTGGGACACGGATGCGACGGTCTCCTTCGACACCCTGCGCGGCCAGACGTACAAGCTCCGCCCGCATAGGTCGACCTACACGATCAAGGTGGACCACGGCTCGGCGTCACCGTCGAAGGCTCGCGCGGGCGACGTGGTCACGATCACGGCTGATGCGGCACCGGACTACTACGTGTTCGACACCTGGGAGGCGGGAGGCGTCGAGGTCGCGAATCCGCACGCGGCCACCACGACCTTCGTGATGCCGGATCACGACGTGTCGATCGCCGCGACCTACCAGGCGACAGTTCCGGTACTCGATGCGACCGTCACGCGCAATGATCATTTCACGTTGATCAATTTCCCCATCCGCGACGCGAGCGGCAAGGAGTACACCCTCTACGTCTCCAAGAGCGGCAAGCCCGGGACCTTCGAGCCGCTCGCGACGACTCGCTTTGATGCGAACGGCGCCCGGTTCCCGGACATGACGCACGACGCGTACGTCTACGTCGTCCACCGGGTTGGAGGAAAGGTCGTTGAAGTGACGACGACGGTCAAGATCACATCGTGAGCGCGGTCTAGAACGACGCGGGGGCGGCCGCTGCGGCGGCCGCCCCTCGTGGTGCGGTTCCGCCGGCTTAGCGGTCCGACCCGGAAATCTCTCGGGGGTTGACGGACTGAGGCTGGCCGGACTTCGGCGTTCAGAGGTCGATGCTGGCGAGATAGAGGTCGCAGTGCCTCCGAGGCGATTGAGGATCGCAACTCGTCGATCAGGCGCCTCTTGGCGATGAAGTCCTTCGTGGCGGTCGCCTCCGGGGCCACCGAGGGTCGCAACTCTTCGGTGGCCGGGCGCTTGCAGGCGCTCTTGTCCGGGTGGCGGTCGCCCTCCGGGGCGACCGAAGATCGCAACTTTGGCTTCCTGCCCGTGAGCTGGCCATGTACAGGGGACGAGGCGACCGCTTCCAGCTGCCCCCGCTCAACCCCTCGTCCAGCTCATTGGCAACAGCAGCTCAACGGCTGTCTTTAGACATGAATCGGACCGACCAGGGCTGGCCCACAACCGGCGAGCGTCAACGAGAACGGGCGGGACTCCCTGAGACTGGAGGCCCGCCCGTTCCTGCGATGTTTGCCCTGGTCAGCGGCCTGAACCGCTGGTCAAGATCGAGTGCCCCCTGCAGGATTCGAACCTGCGCACCCGGCTCCGGAGAGGATTGCGGGTTCGCTCGCAAACATGCTCTTGACCAGGCACGATACACAGAGGTCACTTGATCAGCACCAGCGATGGCCCACGAATGGCCCACGATCAAGCTGGAGGCCCTCTGCCGAGGAGGCATGGTCGTCTGGTTGACCACAACGGGAGGTCGTTCTGCCGGGGCCCGCGCGCTGAGGCTGAGCTGAGCCCTACTGGAGACCTAAGGAACGGGATTGCTCGTCATCTCCGGAGCCTTGAAGTGGCGCAGTCCTAGCCTCGTCGATCCACGACGGCTGATGAGAGTTCGGACCGGATGATCCGGTGAGTGTCTGATCATCGAGCTGCGTCTGGGGGAACGCGAGCGCCAACACCGTCGCCGACCATATCGAGGTTCTGGCCGCTGCGATCGCCCAGATGGGCGTGCTCGCAGTGCGATTGCCGCGCTACCCACAGACGCGTGGTCGTGCGTTTTGGATGATGCGGGTCAAGCCCGCGACCTGGCCGAGGCGGGGGCCGCAGAGCTCACCGCCCGCTGCGTCACGTTGGGCGAAGCCACGCAAACCCGTGAATCATCGAGGTTAGTCGAGCCATCGCAGCTCGCACCTTCACCCCTCAGCTGTTTCAGAGTTGAGTGGCCAAAATCGAAAGATGTAAGCCTCCAACTCTTCCTCAGTGTGCTCGGGAAAGTAGCCACGCGGCACGAGAGCCTTCCGGTACGCCCTGACATGCCACCTTTCGCCCGGCGGGCCGAGCTTGAAGGGGTCGTGCTCGACGTACCCGATCATTTCGTCGATGAAAATGGCCCCAGTACTGGAATAGAAGGACGTCGTTAGCGCATCGATATTGGAGAGCTGAGACTCCTTCTCCGGTTCGCCATCCCATAGCTCGAAACGAACCCGAACCCGATGCCTGTCGAATGCGCTATTGATCATAAGAAGGTTGTCCGCGGCAGCTAACCACTCCGCAGCGATGTCTCGCTCTTCCCAGGATTCGGCGAATGGCTCCGCTTCAGGGTCGTCGGACCCACCGTCATCGATGATGGTGAACTCGGAATACTCTATGAGGGTCGAATCATCCATCGCCCGGACGATGGCTGCCATTACCACTCCTTTCACCATACCACAGGCGTCTAAAGCCTCGACTCCTTATTGAGCCAGTTGGGGGAACTCTATAAGGAGCTCCCCCAACTAGCAAAGGACTGACGGGCTCTACCCTAGTGAACGATACTAATCGAGAAGGGATCGCCAGGAAGGACCCGGTGGTTACGATACCATGCCTTCAGTTTCCTGCCCCACGTCTGATTCTGTACCGCATTGATGAGTTGAACAGAATAGTTCCACGGAGGCCTCGCGAAATACGAGCCTTCCCTGGTCGACGCCATCGGGAACTCATCGCAGTTCACCGCGGTGTCAGGATGATTCTTCCGATCGGCGTTCCAGGTTTTGGCGATCTCATCCCTGCACGTCTTAACCGACTTTTCGTAATTATCCTCGCTGTCTGTTTCGTCGAACAGACGATGGAGCATTTTACTGTGTTCCACGTTCCACAGTCCTGGGATATCCTTGGACTTACCCGCAGACTCAGGGTATGTCGGGCCGCCGAGTTTCGGAATGGTGGTATTCGGTGCAGTAAGCGCCTTTTCGATGTGATCCACCTGTTCGGGCCATGTAACCCCGCTCTTCTCGTCCTTATCCTTTCTGCTGAGCAGGAGAATCGCGGCGAGCCGCGAGAAGCTGCAACCGCCCTTCTTGTACCAGTTGTTCTTGGTCCACGTATCGCATCGGTAGCTCTCGATCGGGCCATCCCGCTCTATATGGGTAGTGCCAGCCGGGGAGACGAAACTCATCCGGATGGCCACCCGGCACGTCGATATCTTAAAAGTGCTGTCCGTGCCCGTAGACGGCGACGAGAACCTGTACTTGAGGACCGGATCAGCATCCCAAGCGACAGGGGTTCTTGTCACCAGCAGGGACGATGTGGGTGAGTCGGGGGCGAGAGCACAGTTGGACTGTGCTGGATGGCCGACCGGTGTCACCTGCAAAGTGATGGGATTTTCGGCCGTCTCTCCCCATTTATAGATATCCCAGAAGTGCAACTCAACGTCGACAGATCGGCTATTCTGATAGGTATTCGCCACGACTCCAAGCGTCACCGATTGAATGCCGCGCGTCACCTTCACCTTATTCTGCTTGACCTTGTACTTGTTTAGGATTTGATTCGTATGGCACGCCGAGAAGTTACTCATCGCCAATACTGGCTTGATGCCTGGGTCAGAGCCCCAAAGGTTTGTGCAGAAGTTCCAGTCCACGCGCGCCGGCTCTGCCTTGTCACCCAGTATCTTAGGCGAGCTGCTCTTGTTGGGTTGACTCCGATTTTCCTGTTTCTGCGTGGGCTTTACTTCGCTCTTGCCTGCGAGTGTGGAGATGTGCTCGGGCCACAGCACATCCTGAAAGAGCTGGACGTCGTCCAGTTGCCCCTGCATCGAAGTGCCCAATGTCATCGCCGTGGGCGCATTCCAAGGCGTGAACGAGATAGGAGATTCTTTGACGAATTCACCGTTCAGATATAGGGCCACTTTCTTAGCGACATCGTCGTAGGTTCCGACAAGGTGGAACCACTCATTGACCGGCGGTTCAACCTCAGAGACGATGCCTTCGCTGATGGCAGAGGTGCTGTCATCGCTTGTGAATGTGAATACCAGGCCGTGTTCAGGGTCATTGCCGAGGCGGAAGGGCGCTTTGCTGGTGCCTTTCTGCTCGACGACTGTGTAGTCGCCGTCCTTATCGTTCCATCTAAGCCAGGCGCTGATCGTAAATGCCTGGTCCGTACGGAGCACCGGTCCGACCGTCCGAGCCAGCGGCTCCGCAGCGGGCTGGCCACTCGTTCTGATCGTGACGTTCTGCCAGGCGGACCAGGCAGAAGCGGCACTGGAAGCGACGGCCCGAGCCCGCCAACGGACCTGCCATCCGTCGGTGAGCGTACCGGTCGGCACATTCACAACGGCTTGCGTTCCGGCTGTCACGTTGTCGGCGCTGCCAGCCCAGATCTGCCCGGTGCCCTGGTCTTGCGGTGCCGCCGGATCGTGCTCGACCTCGAAGTCGGCCCGCAGCGTCCCACCTGCCGGGTCGTCCACCTGGGCTCTCAGGCTTGGGGTGAGGCTGGATGTCGTGACTATGCCGCCGACCACAGCCGATGGGACGACTTGCAGAGCACTCACGGCCGGGCCTGAGGGCGGATCGGGCACGTCAATGGTGGCCTGTTGCCAGGTCGACCAGGTCGATACGGTTCCCGCTGCTGCGTTGACGGCTTGTGCCCGCCAGCGCACCTTCCATCCGTCGGTCAACTTTCCTGCCGGGATTGTGACAGCTGCCTGTCCTCCCGAAGTGATCACGGCCGAGGTACCCGCCCAGATCTGTCCCGTGCCCTGCCCGCTGGCGGCCGGGTCGTGCTCGACCTCGAACTGGCCAGTCCGACGCCGCGGCCTCAACACCGCTCTTGAATACGCGATCGACCTCGGTGAACTCGCCGAGAACCCGCTCAAGCGCGTCAAGCAGAAGAAGGTGGCCAGGGACAACACCGTGGACCGGCGATGCGTGATCAACCCCGCCCAAGCCCGCGAACTCCTCGTAAGCCTCTCCTACGTCGGCAGCTGGCATCGCGGGCGAGGCCGCCGCCTCGTGGCCTTCTTCGCCACGCTCTACTTCGCCGGCCTCCGCCCGGCCGAGGCGATCGGGCTCAGGAAATCCGACTGCGCTCTGCCGGAGGAAGGATGGGGCTTGCTTACCCTCGAAGTCACCCGCCCAAGCAGCGGCAAGCAGTGGACCGACAGCGGGGCCGTGCACGACCAGCGCGGGCTCAAACAGCGAGACGAGCGCGAGGTCCGGCCTGTGCCGATCCCGCCGGAACTGGTTCGCATCCTGCGGGCGCACCTCGAAGAGTTCGGCACGGCCTCGGACGGACGGCTGTTCCGGAACGAGCGCGGTGGGATCCTCGGCGCTTCCACCTACGCGCGCGCCTGGGAAGAGGCCCGCCGCTTGGCCTTGACGCCGCAACAGGTCGCCTCACCGCTCGCCGGAAAGCCCTACGACCTGCGCCACGCCGCCCTGTCCACATGGCTCAACGCAGGCGTCGACGCGACGGTGGTAGCGGAGCGCGCGGGCAACAGTGTCGAGGTACTCCTCAAGCGCTATGCCAAGTGCCTAGATGGCCGACAGGAGCAGAACAACTCCCGCATCGACGCGGCGTTGCAGCACTGAGCGATCTCCCGAGGACGGGTCTGCAACGCAAGGCTCGTCCTCGGAGGGCCTCCCTCTCAATACTTCGATCCAACCCCCGGCGAGGACCCTGTCAACGCCTGTCCGCGCCCACGATCTCACGCCCCATTACGAGCAGGACCTTTGGAAGGGCGCTTTGTATGCCTCGCTACTGCAACGCCGACAGCAGCAGATCCAGCGGCTTGTCCTCCAACCCGTGGGCGATCACCCGGGAGCGGAACTCACTCAGCATGCTGGCGTAAAGCTGGGTCGTCCAGGCTCAGTCCGAGGGTGTACTACCAGGTCAGATCGGTAGCGACGGCTTCAGCGGCCTGCCGGTCGGTGAGGTTGTCCACCCGCTGCAACACCGTGATCAACGCCAGCCGTCCCGGTGATCAGCCCGGCCTGCCCTCCTTGCCGAAGGCACCCGCGAACGCCTCATCAGCGAAGACCTCACCTAATTCATCACGCACCCGTACCGGCAACGGCACCTGCCGCTTACCCCGGTAGATCGCCCGAATCGCCGCAGAGACCTCAGGCGCCGGCGCCGGCCACGCCATCGGCTGCATCGACATCGCCTCCATCCACCCCCGCAGCCAAGACGAAGCCAACGACGACTGCTGCCACGCCACTCATGATCAGGACAGGCACCATCAGATCATGAACCAGAGTCAGTAATCCGAGTTAACCAGCAGAGTCCTACAGGCTACTGGTCATCGGCCCGATCCTCGTGCACCGGCCCTGGACGGCCTCCCATCCCTGCCCGGTCGCCGCTTCGAGCCGCCAGCCGGTGGCCGCCGCCGTCTGAACCGGTCGGCCGCGGGGTCCTCGCCAGCGTCCTCGGCCTGTGGCGCCGGGGTAGTCGGCCAAGCGCGTGTCGACCCCCCGGTGCCGCCGTGCTCTGCGCGCCGCGAACCGAAAGGCTAACGGTAGGACCGCGCCTGAATGGTGAACAGCTGAGCGTACGTGCCGTGCCTGGCCATCAGCGACTCGTGGGTGCCTTCCTCGATCACTCTGCCCGCCTCCATGACGTAGATCCGGTCCGCGTGGCGGACGCTGGAGAAGCGGTGGGAGATCATCAGGACGGCTCTGTTGGCGAACAGGTTCCTGATGCGTGCGAAGAGATCGTCCTCGGCCTTCGGATCGAGTGCTGCCGTCGGCTCGTCGAGGATGACGAAGGGCCGGTCCCGGTAGAAGGCGCGGGCAATCGCCAGCCGTTGCCACTGGCCGCCCGACAGGTCCGCGCCACAGGCGAACTCCTTGCCCAGGATGGTCTGGGCCCCGGCTGGCAGCGAGGCGACGAACGCGTCGGCCCCCGCCTGGGCCAGGGCTCGCTGTGCGCGTTCCGCGTCCACAGGAGCCTCCGGCCGACCGAAGGTCACGTTGTCGATGGCGGGGAGTTTGTAGCGGACGAAATCCTGGAAGACGACCGCCGACAAATCACGCAGCACCCGAATGTCTGTGACGGGCGTGCCGTCGAGCAGAACCGAGCCGTCGTCTGGCTGATACAGGCCAGCGAGGATCTTCGCCAGCGTCGTCTTCCCTGAGCCGTTCGCCCCGACGAGCGCGATCACCTCGCCGGGCTTGACCACGACCGTCACGTCGCGAAGCACCGGCCGATCAGTTCCGGGGTAGGCGAAGGAGACCTGGTCGGCCTGTACGGTTCCCATCGCGATCCGGGGTGGGGCGGTTTCCCGGGGCGGGACGGCGGTGAAAGCGCGGAGGTCCTCCAGATAGAGAATGGATTCGCCAATCCCGCTCAGCAAACCACCGAGCATCTGCGCGCGAGTCGACAGGAACCATAGTCCCGTCAGCGCGGCGGCGACGGTCGCCAGGTCGATGACGGAGACGGCCACCAGCCAGATGCCACCGCCGACAACGGCCAGGACCACCACGTCGGCGGCCGCCCGGGCGCCCAGGCTGCCCCACATATAGCGCCGGTTGGCCGCGGAGTGGCCCTGGATCTCCTGTCGATAAGCAGCGTCCCAGCGATCGCGCAGCACTCGCCCGAGTCGCAGGGACCGAATCTCCTTGGCCTCGTCCCGGCCGGTCAGCAGCCGCTCCAGGTATTCGCGCCTGCGCCGGTTCTCCGACAGGGCGTGATGCAGCTTGTGGCGGGAGTTCCGGTCGTCACGCGCGGCCTTGAGGACCGGTATGGCGCTCACCGTGGCGACCGGCAGCAGCCACCATGCCATCGACGCGAACGTGCCCGCGACGGCGACGGCCGCCAGTACGGCCTGGCCAATGGCGACTGTCGCGGTGACGAGCATGGTCAGTCTGCTGCGAGAGGCGAACACCGCGCGTTGCAGCCGGTCGTGAAACGCGGAATCCTCGAATTCCGACAGCTCGGCCTGTACGGCGGAGCGCAGGACGATGGCTGTGGCATGCCGGTCCACCTTCACGGTCAGCATGCGCTGAATCCGGGTGCTCACGGCGCGCACCATTCCGGCGGCCGAGCCCAGCACGACAATCGCGAGGGCTGCGGGAATGCTCGCGGCCCGAAAGCCGCTCCCGCCCGCCGCCTCCAGGGCGGTTAACGACGACCGAACGAGCACCAGGACACTCGCCAACCCGACCGCCGACACCAACTGGAGAACGGCCAAACCGACGGTTCCCTTCGTGTCGGCCTCCCACAACAGCCGGAGCCCGAACCACAGCGACCGCGTCAGGTTGGGTGTTCGGGCACTCCCTGACCGCACTCAGAACCCTGCTTTCCGCAGCCAGTCACTGTGCGCGTGGGCCAGCGCCTCATGGGTCTCCCGAAAGCGGAAGGAATGGCCCTCATGGGGGAGCAGGATCAGGTGGGAGTGGCCGCCCGCCGCTACGATCGCGCGATAAAGCTCTATGGCCTCCTGGGGCGGGGTGCTGGGATTGACGTCAGCGAGGCCGTGCGCGATCAACACGGGGCCTTTCAGCCGGTCGGCGAAATGCAGCGCGCTGAATGCCTGGTAGAGGTCGGGCGCGTCCCAGTAGGAGCGCTTCTCGAAGTGGAAGCCGGTCAGGGTGTGGGTCCGGTTGTAGCAGCCGCTGTGCGCTATCGCGCCAGCGATCTCGGGCACGTGTGCCAGGGCGTAGAGCGCGAGGGTAGCGCCGAAACTGTGCCCGCTGACGATCAGCGTTGACTGACAACGGTCCACGGCAGCGCTCACGGCACTGGTGATCTGGTCGTGTAGCATCGCCACTGTCGCATCGGATGGCCAGTCCAAAAGCAGGTCGAGGGTGGCCTCCCGAAAGCCGGAGGAAATCGGCGGCGGACCCTGGCCGAGTTCCGCGTCTCCGATCAGGCCCGCCCGAACCCAGAGCAGAGTCACCTTTTCCGGACTGTTCTTGGAATGAATGGTCAGTCGTGCGTTGCCGAATCCGGTTGGAATATCCACGATTGGCCCCGCCACTGGTGTGGCGGGGAAATGGCTCTTCGCCGATGGAGCCACGTCATCGCGTGCCCACTTGACCCGTGCTCTGAACGGACCGAGATCAACGGCAAGGGACCCAAGTTCCCCGTCCGCTCCTAGACAGCCGATGAGGAAACGCCCGTTGGACACCTGCCCTCGCGCACCGGCCGGGATCCGCGTTCTGCGAGGTAGGGAGGTTTCGCGGCAACCTCCGGACGCGGTGACCATTCGGAGTTCGGTCTCGTGCGAGGACAGGACGGCTGGCTCATCGCCGTGCCACACGACCCACCAAGGGCAGCCGGGCCGCACCGGAATGGACCATCGTTCACCGGTCAGGTCGATAACGCGTACCTCGTCGTCTTCGCGCCAGGCGGTGGCGTCCCTGCCGACCGCCCATCGCGTGCCCTCGGGTAAAGGACGCATTCGCGCGCGACCAGTTATCTCCATACAGCCGAGGCGCCGAGGTAATCCGCCTGGCCCCTCCCCGGCACCGGCTTCGACAATCAGGTGGTTGCCCCCAGGTGCGGGGGACAATTGGCGAACGAGCAGAGGCGGGCTCACCGGTGTGAGCCGCTCCGTCCCCGGATCGAATGTCGCCACGCGGGCGGCGGCCAGTCGTTCCAGTTCGCGAAGTCCGGGTGAGAAAGTGACCTCACCGGGACCGGAGGCCTCGTAAATCGCCGGGGCAGCAAACGAAGCCGGGTCCTCGTCATCGGCGGGCTCACCGGGCACCAGGACCACCAGGCGGTCGCCTGCCCAGGCTATTGGGCTTCCTTGTCCCGCGAGCGACGTCACCACCCGCACGTTCTCGTAATGCGTCACCGTGGCCTGCCGGTAGTTCGCCATCCATGGATGGGCGCACCGGCCGCGGACCGCCAGGCCCGCGATCAGCGGTTGTTCCGGGTGCCAGGCGAGAGGGACGGCAAGCATTCCCTCAACAGGGAGTTCCCATCCTCTACTCTGTCCCAGCTCACGAACTTCGACTCGCACCGGACGGCCCCTCGGCGGAGGAGCGCCTCCGAGATCAGGATCGATGGTCAACCTGTCCCAGGTGACGGAGGCGGGATTGTGCTCGGTAATGGACGGATATCTGGGGACGGTGTTGATGGCCCATGCTAGCCCCCCCGGAGCGATTTCCTGGTGCGACCGGGTCTGACTGAGGTCACCCGTCACTCGCCACCGCCGTCGCGGAAATCGTCACAGACTCAATCAGCCGCTTGACTGCCCCGATTCCCTCGGCGGGCGCGCAAACGACTTTCCCTTCGGCGTCCAATCCGACCGCGCACGGAATGCCGAGTCCCTCCACCTCCGCCGGGAGCTTCTCCCGCATGGCCACGGTGACCATCTCGATCGTCCTGTGCCGGATCGGGTCCATCTTCGCGATCAGTTCCTTGAGGGCCTGGCACGCTGGGCAGTCATCGGCCCCATACATGCGCACCCCGTAGATGCGCTCGTCGCACGGTCGCATCGCCGTCTCGGCGGTCTCACGGCGTCGATCAAGGAGCAGAATCAGTCCGAATGTGACGACGGCGGCACCGGCGGTGACACCGAGCCGCGCCGCCACAGAAGACGGCCCAGCACCGCCGGCAACGGCCACCATCGTGGCGACGACCGCCCCCACCGCGTTCAGAGACACATGGGTCCGCCCCACGGCCGCCAGGCGCGCAGCACCGAAACAGGCGCACTTCTGACCACGCAGCCAGAATGCGACCACAGCCAGCGACGCATAGGCTACCGCGACGGCGACAGCCGCCCATTTCTCGCTCGCCAGGTTCGCGATCGCCGCCACGGTGAGCTCGGCGACACCCACGAGTTTCGGACCATGAGGTGCGCGCAAAATGGGGTGGCGAATCGGCCACTGCAGCTTCTCCGCGGGAGAAAACAACTTCGCCAGGCCCGCGGCCACCATGGGGCCCGCGAGGATACCCAGCACGACGTCGGTTACTGACATAAGTCGTTCCCCTCGACGATCAGCCATCCGATGTGCCGCATCTGCTCGACGAGTTCTCCCCGCGGCTGCTCGGCGCCTTCGAGAATGCTCCGGAGCAGCGTCATCTCGGCCTCGCCGAGCTCCGCCGTCCCGAGCGTCAGTTTGTCCATCATGATCGCGCCTCCGAGCGGAAGAGGCGTCACGATGATGTGCGGTGCCACTCGTGCGCTCATGCTCGTTTCCTCAGCCATTGGTCGAGCCACACCAGCCGCAGCAGGGGCATGACCTGGTTAGCCAATTCGCGCCCGTCGTACAGCACGGCCGCAACGCGCTGCGGATTGACCAGCCCCAGGTCGGCCAGGGCGCACTCCGTCTCAAGCTGCCGGACTATCTTGTCGCGTTCCCGGATGAGATAGGCACCGGCGGCGGCTCTGATCCAGAATCCAGGCGACGCGTCGCGGACAGTCGCAATTTCGCGGGCCTTGAGCGCCTGCCTCATCGGCAGGTGTCTGACCAGCATGCCTTTGCGAATTCTCGCCAGCTCCACGGGCTTGAGGGCGGCAGCGGAGGAGAGCACCGAATTGCTGAGGGCGGGGGTGGCCAGGGGCCCACGCTCGGCAAGCCCGGTAAGCGCCCGGCCAAGTACCGGGTCGAGAAAATCCAGGTGGTCCTTCCACACGCCCAGGGTGCCGCGGCGGGTGGAGGCGAGCGCGTCGCCAGCCGCTGCGGTGAGTCCTGGGAGCCCGGCGGGCTTCGGCGATGGAGGCGGCGGCGCGCCGGTGGGCTGCGAGTCCTCCGTCCCCACGCCGCGACGGTGGACCATTTGGTCCTTCAGCAGTTCACGAGCGGCGGCCAAGCCCCGCAACGTCCCGTGTACGTGGAACGGCTCGACCGTCAGTAGCCGCCAGTCCTTGACCCCCGCTTCGGCTTGGCCGAGCCGCGCCGAAATCAGGTCCTTCAGAAGCGCTCCGGTGACCACCGTGCCGCCGAATTCACGTTCCAGCGCAGCCACCATGCGCCGCCGGGCCTCCAGTTCCGGCATCGGGGGCAACGGCTCGTCGCCCGTTATGAGGTGGGGATCTAACAGCTCTCCGAGATCGACGTCGACCGCCTTCAGATCGAGTCCGTCGATTCCGTGCGGCAGGGTCCTTTCCCGGCGGTCGCGAATGACGCCGTGAAGCAAGGGAGGCTGCAAGCCTGCGTTCACCGCGCAGCAGGCGAGAAAGGTCGAGGACAGCCCACCGCTGTAGGCGATGGCGAAATCGTCGCCCAGGCGTGCCAGCATCCCCGTTACCGCCTGCTGGAATGTCAGGTGTTGCGGAAGCGTGGGCTGTCGTCTGCTCACCGTCACGCCAGCTCTGTCGACCTGCACCACGGCGCCTATCGGCAGGCGCGTGACGCCGGGGATCGGGCTGTAGTCGGGAGCTACCTGATATCCGTCCGCTATGGTCAGCAGCGTTCCGGCGTCCGGAACGGGTATGCCGTCACCAGCGTGGAATGCCCTAAGATCACACGACCATTCAAGACGGCCCATGCCTACCCGGTAATAGACGGGGGAGGACTCCAGGCTCGCCAGGCTGAGTTCGAAGCTGGTGTCGGTGACAACGGCCCGGTTGCCCGCCTCTGGCGCTGAGGGAGAGGCATTGATTCTGCCGTCCGTGAACTCGACGACATTGAGCGAACTATTCATGGAAGCGCAGCGACCTCGACATATTCTTCCCTTACCGGGAGAGACGTGCTGACCACCCGGCCGTCACATTCCACCCAGGCGTGAAGACCTGGAGGGGGATTCGCGGCGAACGACTCTCTGCCCACGTGAAAAGTGGCTTCGAATCCTATTAATCTCAGACCCGCCGTCAGGTAGAGCGCGTCCTCGATCGGATCGAGGAATCCCACGGAGCAGCGCTGGGCAAGCCGAAGCGCGGCCACCGCATTGCCGACATCCCCACCCCCCAGGAAACGGCTTCTCTTGACCTCCGGCCACTCCATCAGCAAATAGGAACCGTTAGCGGAACGGCTCTTCTCGAGGAATCGTATTGCCGCACGGGAAGCCCGTAGAGCCCTGATCATTTCATCACCCTTCCGCCTGGGCGGTCGCCAGCGACGATGGCCCGTTAGACATTCCTAACGGGCCATCACGCCGGAATGCTATGACTACTCAGAAGCTATTCTCAGCAGTAGGCGCACGTCCACCAGTCGCAGTTGAGGCAAACAGTCTGATTGCAGCAGTCTGAATCCCATGCGCAACTGTAGCCCGGACCAACGCATGACTCCGCCACCGCAGTGGTCTCCGAGTGGAGGTGCTGCTGGAGCGCACCGCCGCCAACCCGGGAACCAATCGCAGTAATCGTCATTTCTCCCCCCTTCCGATGCTCGCATAAGCCCTGGTTTCAATGACCATCCAGTCATTGACGCAGTCACGTTAACAGGACAAGAGCCGTCTTCACAATAATGCAAATCTTGTCCCGGACTGTCCGGTCAGCAAACCTGCATTCGGGTTGCAAACACAAAGAATTGCTGATCCCTGACTCAGATTGTCAAGATCTAATCAGTTCACGGGTTTCTGGACTATCGAAGGTTCTCGCTGATGTAGGCCAGGTGGGGATCTGCGAAGAACGACCGCACCAGCGCGGGCATCTTCTGTAACCGCCGCAGCGCGCCCGGAGCGAGGGCTTTGAGTTCCTACAGGTTGAATTCGTAGAGTCATAGGGTCGTGACTGGTCGCTGTATCGGGTGTACGACTGAGGCATGCGGTACGGGCAGAGGGGCGGGTACACACCCGCCGAGCAGAAGCGGCGGGAGCGATTACGGCTGGGGGCGGCCGGGCGGTTCGAGGATGGACAGAGCACCAAGGACGTCGCTCGTGAGCTGCGGGTGCACGAGCGGACGGTGGCCAGGTGGCGCAGGGCCTGGCTGGAGGGCGGCGTCGAGGCACTGCGATCCAAGGGGCCGGTGTCACCGGAGAAGCTGTCGGACCGGCAGTGGGCGCGATTGGAGGCCGAGTTGAACCGGGGCCCGCTGGCGCACGGGTTCGGCGACGACCAGCGCTGGACGCTGGCACGGGTCAAGACGCTGATCGGCAAGCTGTTTCACATCGGGTACACCATCGAGGGTGTCGGCAAGCTGCTGCGGCGGCACGGCTGGTCGGTGCAGGTGCCGGTGCAGCGCGCCTGGAGCGCGCTGAGGAGGCCATCGCCGCCCGGCGGCAGGAGGTGTGGCCGGCCGTAAAGCACCTGGGCGCCGCGGGGTGCCCGGCCGGTGGTGACCGTGCATGGCAGGCAGACCGGCCGGGTCAACATCGCCGGCCTCGTCTGCTACCGGCCCGGCCATCGACCGCACCTGCTGTACAAGCTGCTCATCTACCACGGCCGCAAGGGCGAGCCGAAGAGCTTCGCCTGGAGCGACTACCGCGACCTGATCGTGGCCACCCACCAGCAGCTCGGCACTCCCCTCGTCTGGTGCTGGGACAACCTCAACGTGCACCTGGTCGCCGAGCTGACCGCGTTCGCCGAGGCCAACACCGACTGGCTGCGCATCTACCAGCTTCCGGCCTACGCCCCCGAGTTGAACCCCGCCGAGGGCATCTGGTCGCTACTCAAGCGCGCCACAGACAACTTCGCCGTCGCCGACCTGACCGGACTCGTCCGCGTCCTCAAACGCAAGCTCAAGAAGATCCAATACCGGCCACACCTGATCAACGGCTGCCTGGCCCAGACAGGACTCACGATCGAACATCCCTTGAACACATGACCGGCTCTACGAATTCAACCTGTGTAAACGCCACGGGCACCGGCGCGGGCGATCCGGTCGTGTTTGACGTTCTTCCAGACCCAATCATCAGGGTTGAGCTCGGGGGAATACGGCGGCAAGAAGAACAGCGACAGCCGGCCCTCGGTTGATTCGACGAACGCCTTGACCTTCTTGGCCCGGTGGACGCGGGAGTTGTCCACGATCAGGAACACCGGACGGTCCGCGTCGCCGATCAGGCGTTTGCAGAAGCCGATGAACGCATCGGCGTCCAGGCCCTGGTCGAACAGCTGGAACCGCAACTCGCCGCGCGGGCTGACGGCGGAGATCATCATCACCGAACGGCGGGCCCCGGTGGCGGCCACGACCGGGGTGCGCCCGATCGGGGCCCAAGTGGTGCCGGCGTGGTAGTCGGTGCGCACCGCCGCCTCATCAGCGAAGAACACCACCGCACCCAGCCGCCTGGCCTCGGCCGCGATGGCCGGGAGGGTGCGCTGCTTCCACTCGGCAACCGCAGCCACGTCCTGCTGGTAGGCCCGATACAGCGGCTTCTGCGTCGACATGCCCAGCTTGGCCAGCACGCGGCCAACGCTCACCAGTGACAGCTTCACCTTGAACTCGCGGCGGATCAGCTCGGCCACCATCGCCCGCGTCCACAACGCGAACCCGAAACTCAACTGGCGCGGATCATGACCCGCGATCAGCGCATACAGCCGGGCCAGCTGCGCGTCATTCAGCCTGGCGGCCGGCCCGCGGGTCTTCTTCGTGCGCAGCCCTTCCGGGCCCAACTCCCGGTAGTCCTGCAACCAGCCGAACACCGTCGCCCGCCCGAACCCGAGAATCTCCGCCACCAGATCCGGCGATTTCCCGCTCTCGATCAGCTGACACGCCCGCAGACGCTCCTCAAAACTGGCCCGCCGCCCCAACCTCGCCACGCATCAATCGTCCCACAAGCCACCGGAGAAAGTCCGAAAACCTATGAACTGATTAGATCTTGAGCACGTGAAGGCGTAGATCAGATCGCTGGCGGGTGGGTGGTTGCGGGGGCTTCCACCCACTGGCCGACGGCGGCGCCAGCACTCACGCTGGCGCCGCACCTGTCAAACGTTGGTGCGGCCGATACGCCACAGGGAAAGGCCCAGCATGACCACGATGAGCCCGCTGAACATCGTGAACTCGATCGCCTGGAAGGTCCACCAACGACTCGCCGGTTGAAAGTCGAAGGCGTATTTGTAGCCTCGCTTGATGAGGCACTCCTCCTGCTCCAGGCGGGCGAGGTCCCGGCCTTTGGAGCGCGACTCGGCACAGATGTGCGCGGGAACGGCCGCGGTTTCGCTTCCGCTCGGATCGAGCCACGTGCGTTTGAGGAGGAACCCACCCGCCTTCTGGACGGCCTTGGCATCGGCACTGACCATCCGCTCGGGCGCGACATAGTACGGCCGAGCGGAATGGGCCATCGTCATCAGCAGCAACACCGTGGCCATGACGATACCCATCGCCACCAGGGGACGGCGGGTGACCAGACCCGCCACCACACCCATCGCGCAGGCCAGCAGGCACCAGCCGACAGGCTGCAGGCCGCTAGAGTCGAAGGAGAACGGCTGCAGAACAGGGTCGTCGACCCCCCAGCCGGCATACGCCTGGCGCCACAGGCTCACCATGGCCGACAGCGCCAGCCCTATCACGGTCAACATGCCCAGGACCCAGCCAATCTGGACCGTCAGCCAGCGCCGGACGGGCACCGACTGGCTCCACGCCAGCTTCCCGGTCTTGCGTTCCAGTTCCTGGGCCACCAGGGGCGCCCCCCAGAACATGCCCGCCAACGCTGCAGCTATGAACGGAACGAAGGATAGGAAGAAGCTCATCCGGCCGCGCAGTTCCGCCAGTTCGGCGACGAAAGCGGCGCAGCTCTCACCGGGGCCGGGGCATCCGGGCGGCCCGTGTTCGGCGATCAGGACCTGGCCCTGCCAGGCGTTGACCGCCAGCACGATGGCCAATACCAAGAGCAGAGCCACAGAGACCAGGACATGTGCCCGATGCTGCCGCCATGCCAACCAGAGCACGAAAATCCCCTCACACCGCTCGAAGTCGCCGGGTGCGAACCACCGTCACCCCGGTCAGCAGCACTGCCATCCCGCCGAGCAGGGCCGCCTCCTTCCACTGGAATTCCCAGTACCGGCTGCTCGGATGGTGGTAGGTGACATAGCGATAGCCCTCCTCCTTCAGACACCGCAGATATCGGGGGTCGAGCGAATCCGCATACGCTGACAGGGGGCACTTCGGCGACGTCGGCTGTGCAACTTCCTTGCCGTCGGGCGGGAGCCACATCCCTTCCACCAGCAAATCTCGCGGGAACGCGTCCATATCCGCGGTTACGGAGCGCACCGGTTCCGCGTAAAAAGCCCGCAGGAGAACGAACACCGGCAGCACGACCAGACCCACCGATACGGCCACCACCAGTGCGGCGAGCGTACGACGGAACACGGCGCCAGCCGCCGCCCCCAAGGCGAACATGAAGATCCACCACGCGGTCGGGGACACCCCGGTCACGTTGAAGACGTCCACGGCCGCGAACCGCACCGGATATACCTGGTCGACCACACTCCGCCACCAGGAGACCATCCCGGAGAACGCCAGCCCGCCGATCAGCACGATCAGGAAGGCGATGCCGAGCTTGGCGCTCAGCCACTGCCGCAGGGTGATCGACTGCGTCCACACCAGCTTGCTGGTCCCCCGCTCGACCTCGCGGGCGATCATCGGCCCGCCCCAGAACGCCCCTACCAGGACGTGCGCCACCAGCGGCAGGACGCCGATGATCGTGTACACCAATTGGTAGCGGGCTTTCAGTGCCCACTGGAACTCCTCGCAGGCGTTCCCCGTGCCGGGGCAGACGCCACGCTGGGCGTGCGCGGAGATGTAGCTCTTCGCGTCCAGTCCCGTCACCAGCAGCAGCGCACCCATGGCGGCCAGCAGGACGGCCATGAAGATGATCTGTGCGCGTACCTGCCGCAACGCCAGCCAGGTCACGCCTGCCCCCCCGACATCGTGGCCTGCTCGGCCGGGCGGCCCGATTCGGGCCGCCGCAGATAACCCAGCACCAGCGGTTCCAGAGCCACCGGATCGACCCGCCATCCCTCCGGCACCGCCGAGGCCCCTGTCCGCACGATCAGCGACGCCTCCCCGTTCCGGCGGCGATCGGCGATGACGTCCGTGTCGGCGACCACCTGGCCAGCGTGATCGACCGGGCCGGTCAACAGCCGGTGGCCGGCCAGCACATCGTCGATCGCCCCGCTGAGCTGGACGCGTCCCCGGTTTAGGACGACCAGCCAGTCGCACGTGTCGGCCAGGTCCTCGACGATGTGCGAGGAAAATATCACCGTGATGCCCGAGTCGGCGCTCACCTCGCCCAGGTTCTGCAGCAGCTCCTCACGGGCCAGAGGATCCAGATCAGCCAGTGGCTCGTCGAGCACCAGTAGGTCAGGACGCTTAGCCACTGCCAGCGTCAACGCGACCTGGGTCCGCTGCCCCCCTGACAGCGCTTTCACCTTGCGGTCGAGCGGGATGTTCAGCCGGGCCAGCCGATCCTCGGCCAACGCCTGATCCCAGCTCGGATTGAGCTTACGGCCGAACGTGAGCATCTCGGAGACCTTGAAGCTCTCGTACAACGGCTTGTCCTGGGCCAGGAATCCCACGCGCGCCAGTGAGGGACCGTCCTGCCGCATCCGGGACCCGAAAATCTCGATATCGCCCGTCGTCGGCTTGCTCAAGCCGACGACCATGTTCATGAAGGTGCTCTTACCCGCCCCATTGGGCCCGACCAGCGCGACTGTACGGCCGACCGGGATCGACAGCGTGCAGTCACGCAACGCCCAAACCTTGCGGTAGCGCTTGCCGAGATGACTCACGGCCAGCGCGCTCTGCTCCGCCATTGTCTCCCTTACTCAGTAGTCGGAACGCTGATCATCTCGCCGAGATCCGTCCTGCGGCCGACCGGGAAATCCTCCACCAGCCATCGGTACGCCGAGGCTATCCGGTAACGGCCGGGCTCCGTGCTGTCCACGAGATGAGCGTCCAAAAGCTCCTCCAATGCCAGCATGGTGTCCGTCTCGTCCCTGCCGAGAGCATCTGCCAGCGCTGACAGCGGCGCCTCGGCCGAGCCCGCCCGGCCGAGCGCGGCCAGCACCCGCAGGGTCGATCGATCGACGAGGTCCAAGCTCGCCATCAGCCGGGCCCGGACGTCGATGCCGCTCATGCAGAGTTCGTCCAGGCCCCGCTGCCCGTCGTCGAGTCGGTCGGCCAGCGCACCGATCCGCCACGCGGGCCTGGCGGCCAGGCGCCGACCCGCAGCGCGAAGCAGGAGAGGCAGACGGCCGCACAAGTTGGCCAGGCGAGCCGGCTCCTCCTCTTCACCCGAAACCCGCTCCCGGCCGAGCTCCTCAGCCAGGAGCTCGACGGCGTCATCCAGCCCCAGCGGGCGAAGAGAGAGCAGCCGGGCCCCTGCCGGTACGGCACGGGCGGTGCGGGTGGTGACGAGGATGGTGGCCCGCCATCCCAGCGGAAGCAAGGGCTCTAGCTGGTCCGCCGAACGCACGTCGTCGCAGACCACCAGGATCTGCCGGTCGGCGAGCAGGGCCCGCAGGCGCGTCGCGGCCTCAACCCCCTCCGCGGACTCCTGTGGGCGGCCTTCCAGTTCCGCTACTAACCGATTCGCGAGCTCGTCAGGCCCGAGTGGCGGCACTCCGCTGACCGATCCCTGGAGGTTCACATAAAGGCAGCCTCCAGGAAAGCGACCGCGCAGGCGGTGTGCCACCTGAATCGCCAGCGCCGACTTCCCGACACCCGCAGGCCCCGTCAACGCGGTCACCGGCGCTCCCGCATCCGCCGAGCCGACGAGTCGCGCGAGCCGGTCAGACGCCTCGGCCCGGCCGACCAACGCGTTCGATCCCACCGGCAAAAGAGCGGAGCGGAGAATCGGATACGCGGGTCCTGCGGCAGTGGCAGCGGCTATCCGCCGCCTCGCCTCGACCCATGGGCGAGGGTCCTCTCCGCAGGCGCGTACCATCGCTGTCACCACGCTCTGGCGTGGCAGGCGATCCCGGTCCAGGGCGGCGGCGATCGTGCTCCTGGCGAGATGGTCGCCATTTTCCTGGGCCCGCACCGCGATTTGCCGATAGGTCAGCCCTACCCACTCTTTCAACTGCCTCAGGGCGGCGACGAACCCAGCGGGCGTATGCCTTTCCCGCGGGTCAACCAGGGACACCTTCATCGAATCTTGACCTGCCATCAGGACTGAATCCTCCTGGTCGGTCTTCTCTACGCCTCTCTGACCCGCCATCGCGCCTACCTATCGAGGAACAAGTCGAATACCGGTCGGTGAGCGAACACATCCCAACGTGGTTCCGGGCGAGACAGGCCCTCAATCCGACTTCTCAGTGTCGTAAAACCTGACTGTAGGGGCAATGGCGGAGGGCGGGCGAGCTTGACGTTTCACCTGACACCTAATTATCGCGGAGTTCAATGATCATCTGCTTTCTATCTATCCAAGATCGCGTCAGCAATGTGATAATCATCACGCTGGAAGCCCAGACAATCGCGACCAAGATCCATGATAGTCTTGCCTGTCCCATAACGGTCGGCCCCGGATGCCCTCAGTAGGGACCTGCGCCTGGCAGAGCGTGAACACTTGTAGTCCCGGACCAGACGGCACGCGGATGCGCCTGGCCGACTGGCGCGTCTTGTCGAACGTCGCGATGGGACGAGCATTTATGACCGGACGGTTGATCCCTGCGGGCCGGGGAAGGAGTGTCAAGCTCGGCCTCGCGTGTACGTTCGCCGGTCGCCGTTCCTCGATTATGCGTGGCCCCTGCGGTCAGAGCCGGGCTTGATACGGAGGAGCCGGTCTGCTGGGCTTGCCTGAGTCGATGATGTGCGAGGTGATCAGCCCCTCAGTCACCCATCAACGTCCGGGCTCGTGTGACGATCACCTCGGTGCCGGAGCGCTCCCGCCGGAGGCATGCTTCAACCTGGCTGTTTTCCCCTGGGCCCTACAACGCCACACAAGCTAAAGTCGGCAATGATTTCGTGGTATGAGGCGAGTCGCTCCCACTACTGGTTGGAGTAAAGGAGATGTCCCGATGAGATCTAGCCTCGTCTCCGTGGCTCTGGCATTCGCGCTCATCACCCCACTTGCCACCGGGTGCCGTTCCGAATTCTTTCCCAGCGAATCACGCGCTGCTCCCGAACTCATCGCTGACCTGCGGGGTACAGGAAGGGTGCTGGCGACCACCACGACCGAATGGTATTGGGATGGCCACACTGAGATCACAGACATCCCCGTGCTGGACGTCGGTGGGTCACGCTTCCATGATGCCCTTGACAAGGCACTGGGCATCCTTCGAGCGCGCGGATGGGAGGCCAAGGAGCCACCGCACCTCTGGCGTACACGCCTGGAGTCGGACAAATGGGACGGTATATGGATCACGGTTGAGCCCCTGATGAACTATGAGGAGGCGACTTCAGAGGGGCTCAATGAACAACTCGATACGTCCAACGCGACTCTTTTCAACCGCCTGATTGAGAGGAACACCTCCGGACATTTAATGGTCGTGGAAGCGCATCCTGATCCAGACAACTGACCGCGCCCGGGATGTTGCAGTCCAAGTCCTGGCACCTCAGAGCAGCTTCGATGATCTTTGCAGCCGTTCGATGGTGCCGGCGGGGTGGCCGGCTGGCCCGGAGAGGCCGCACGCCACCCAGCGGGCGGCGGGCGGCGGGCGGCGGCTTGACCGTCGTGGAGAAGAGTCTCATCCGGGCGACTGCATCGACTGCACTGATCGGTGCTGGCTTGAAGTGGGCAGACAGAAGGTCGCTGATCAGCGACGGCCCCCTACTGGCTGGAGCGCATCTCAGCCCACGCCAACGAACCGGTCGACGCATCGGCCATGACCACCGTGTTGGTGCCTGCGGCCGTCACATAGCGGCGTTCCGAGCAGTTGCAGGCCGCTCTGTAGCGCGAGGCCTTCCGGCGCGCCCCAGGCGACCAGGCGCAACCGGCTCAAGGATCTCGATGGGATGGCTTTCCACGACTGGGGCGGGGTTCATGCCGACTGCCGCGAGTTCATCACCATCCAGCGCACCACAGGCGATCTCGCACTGATCGTGACCGCCGACAAGTGATCAACACCGAGGCGATATGGGATCTGCTCACCCACTCCGATCTCAATCGCATCTGAGGAAGCACAGGTGACCTGGAGCCACCTCACTGTCAGAGGAAAGCTCGATCATGGTCCACAACTGGTCCACAGCCAGCGAGCGTCAACGAGAAGGGGCGGGACTCCATGAGACTGGAGGCCCGCCCGTTGCTGCGATGTTTGCCCTGGTCAGCGGCCCAAACCGCTGGTCAAGATCGAGTGCCCCCTGCAGGATTCGAACCTGCGCACCCGGCTCCGGAGAGGGTTGCGGGTTCGCTTGCAGACATGTCCCTGACCAGGCGCGATGCGTAGTTGTCACTTGGCCAGCGCCATCGATGGCCCACGAATGGCCCACGATCAATCTGGAGGCTTCTGCCGAGAAGGCAGGGTCGTCCAATTGACCTTACGGAGGATCGCTCTGCCTGACCGCGCCGAAGTCGAGCACAGCCTTACAGGGGCCCGAGCGTCGAGATCGCTCGTCAAGCTCCGAACACCCTGAGGTGCCGAATGGCCCGCCATGTTCCGGATGGTGATCTTGAAATATCTCGATTTGGGAATTTCGGTTGCGCCGAGGCCAAGTAAGCAGTTATATCCCCACCTGGGAGGGCTTCCTCTACCTGGCCACGATGATCGACTGCCACAGCAAGGCCGTCGTCGGCTGGGCGATGGCTGAAACCCGCAGACCTTCACTCATACACCCACAGTCACGCAGGCGAACAACTTAAAGATCTACCGATGCAGTACAAGGCACATTTAAATTCGGCTAAGATTGAAATTCTGCCAAGATGTCCATCTCCGAACCGTCATCCGACTTGCCGATAGTGATATTGACCACTTTGCCATCCCGCTCAGTGGTAACACCATCGATGAACCTGGGCCCCATATTTTCCTTTTCGCGATCGATCCGCTTCCATCCTTGGGATAGAAATTTCTCGACGAGCTTCTCACTGTCTGTTGCCGGGTCTGCAGTGAAGGACAGATGGCCGCCTTCTCCGGAATCGCAGTCGTTTCCTTCCTCGAGCGTAGCAGCGACAGACTCGGGGAGAAGTTTCGGCACAATCTGCTTAAGATCATGGATCTGCTGATCGGCTTCCGTGCGACATCCGGCTCCACAACCGGTCATCGCGACGGCCATGACGACTCCTACTACGACGGCATAGCTTTTTGCAAGGCGATTCATTGGATGAGACCACTTCCCGGAATTTCCGCAATGGTGGTTCAGAGGCAGGTCCGCCTCCACAGTCATCCTAGATGGAGGAGTCTTGGCTCACGCGCAGTTCGGAACATTCCCTGTCCTTCCCTGGCATTCATAGCGGCGCCGGGGGCTATGCAGTTGCCCTCTGTTCCAGAGATCCTCCGCAACGCCGAAGAGTTGATCAAACCAGACACCATAAGAGAATGCATAGTTATAGTGATAGTCCGCCGTCGCTCGTTTTTTGAACTCATTCAGTTGCTCTTTGTGGTTCTTCGCCCAGAGTCGCGCGACGCTGTTATTATAGGCATCCGCCTGCGTATCGCACTCTTTTTCATCCTTGCATTTCTCACCCTTTTCATGCGCGTCACCGAACTCCACCGCCGCTTTCTGCGATATCATGTACGCCAAGGAGGCCTGCCATAGAAAGTGGCGAACAGCATTCTCTTCGCCATACTGCCATTTTCTGTTCCTCCCCTTCCCCTTCAGGTAGATCGTTACCTCCAAAGAGATGCTCGCAGCTTCGCCACACTCGGACTTATTCTTTTTACACCATGCCCATTCGTCGTCGATGTCGATGGGGTCGTCATTGTAACGCCCACCCCCCGACCGGCCATGCTTCGGGCCGTTGGCAGGATGTTCGTCGAGTACCTCTCTGAGGAAGTCCCAATGCTTTTGGAGATCACGGTCCGACACAGTCGACGTCCAAGATCGCATATACACCTCCTGGACAAGGCTGCTGCCGTTCCAGAAACCAGCGGGCGCGGGCCTGCCATTGGGCATAAGCCCTTGACGTTTCGCCTCTTCGTCAGACATTAGGGGCTTGTTCAGATAGTCGTAGCCCGGAGAGGTGATGTAGTCAGACCACCACTGCTGGTTTGTGAAGGTTTCGGCGCACATGCCTCCGCTGCAGACGTATCCTCCGCCGCCAACGCAAACTCCGAAGGAACACATGTCGGCGATGCCTCCGGATCCGGTGCCACCGTATCCGGAAGTGCCAGAGTTGAACCCTCCAAAGGAGATGCCGGTCCCCCCGCCGCTTGTCGGGCTGCCGGAGTTTCCTCCCATGGTGTCGAAGCCGAGGCCGCTGGTGTAGTGGCCTGTGGGGTCGATGCCGGTGAGGGGTGAGGCGTTGGCGTAGGTGTAGCGGTTGGCTTGGACGGAGGGATTGGGGTTGAGGGTGGCGGTGTCCCGGGTGGTGAAGGTGCCGGTGCCGGGTTGGTACCAGCGGGCGTGCATGTTGACTTTGCCGGTGTCCGGGTCGGTGTATTCGCCTTGGTAGCCGAGGTTGGTTTTGGCGCCGGTTTGGGCGGTGACGGTGCCGAAGGGGTCGTAGGCGGTGGTGGTGGCCAGGTTGTTGGTGTCGTAGGTGGCTACGAGGTCGCCGTGCAGGTCGGTCATGGTGGCCAGGGCGGGGTTGGTGCCTTCCTGCTGGCCGAGCAGGGCACCGGATGCGTCCCGTCCGTACTTGGCCTGGATGCCGCCGCTGGTGTCGCTGATCGCGGCGAGGTCGTTGGCGAGGCCGGCGTAGGCGAAGGTCTGCTTGGTGGCGCCCTTGATGCGTGAGGTGACCCGGTCTAGGGCGTCGTAGCTGTAGAGGCTGTCGCCGTCGGCGATGAGGCGGTCGAAGGCGTCGAAGGTGAGCTGGGTGGTGGTGCCGTTCTTGGTCTCGGTGGCGAGGGTGCCGCGGGGGGTGTAGGTGTAGGTGGTGCCGTCGCCGGAGGTCAGGCGGTTGCGTTCGTCGTAGGTGTAGGTCTTGCCTCCGACCTTGGTGCGGTTGCCGGCCGCGTCCCAGCCGTAGGTGGTGGTCGCGCCGCCGGGGGCGGTCCACGAGGTCAGGCGTCCGGCGTGGTCGTAGGTGTAAGTGTTGGTGCCCGCTCCGGCCGTCCCTGTGGCGGTCTTGCTGGTGAGGTTGTCGTCCTTGTCATAGTCGTAGATGCTCTGGGCCAGCTGGGTACCAGTGGTGATACCGCCCTTGACCAGGGTCTGGGATGTCAGCCGGTCAACGGCGTCGTAGGTCAAGGCCTGCGTATCGGTGATGGTGCTGCCCTTGAATGCGGTCAGTGAGGTCAGGTTGCTGACCTCGTCGTAACCGTAGGTGAGCTTGCGGCCCGTGACCGGGTCGACGGCGGTGGCCAGCCTGCTCGCCTTGTCCCAGGTGTACGTGGACGTCCCGGCGGCGTCGACGCGCTGGGTGGGGTTGCCCAGTTCGTCGTAGGTGTAGGCGGTCTGCTGGACTGAGGCGCGGGTGATGGCCAGGGGGAGGCTGCGGTCGTTGTAGTCCACGGTCAGGTCGCCGATGGCCGTCTGGTGTCCTGCCAGGTCGTAGCCGAAGGTCCGTTCCGCGCTGGCCGCTCCTCCCCCGGCGCCGCTCTCCTTGGTGAGGCGTCCCAGGTGGTCGAAGGTGCGGTCGATGCGCACGCCACCCGGCTGGAGTTCGGCCACCGCGTTGCCCGCCTGGTCGTAGACGGCGGTCCAGGTCCGGTCGGCGGCGTTCGGGTGGGCGGTGGTGGACGGCTCGCTCACCGTCTCGACCAGGCCGAGACTGTTGTAGCTGGTCCAGGTGGCGTTGCCACGTCCGTCGGTCAGCCGGGTGCGGGCTCCGGTGGCGTCGTAGCCGAAGCTGGTGGTGATCGACTCGCTGTCGGAGACCGGCTCGATCAGCGACGTGACACGGCCTAACGCGTCGAAGGTCTGCTTGGTGACGTGCCCTTCGGGCGAGGTGGAACTGGTCGGGTTGCCCGCCGAGTCGTAGCCGATGCTGCTGGAGCGCACCGTGGCGCCTTTGTAGTCCAGGTCCTTGGTACCGATCTTGCGTCCGGCCAGGTCGTATTCGGCAGTGGTGGCGTTGCCACGCGCGTCGGTAATCTTGACCAGCCGTCCGGCCAGGTCGTAGTCCATGGTCGTCTTGTTGGTGGCCGGGTCGGTCTGCGTGAGGACCTCACCTGCGGCGTTGACCGTGTAGCTGGTGGTCCTGTTGCCGGGTGCCACCGTCTTGGTCAGGTAGCCGGCGTCGTCGTAGGTCATCGTGGTGATGTAGGACGCGGTGGCCGGCTTGCGCTCGATCACCGTCTGGGTGATCTGACGGCCCAGGTCGTCGAACGTGGCCTGCACGCGCGCGCCGTTCGGATCGACCGCGGCGAGCCTCTCCCCGACCAGGTCGTACTCAGTGATCCACCGGCCCGGCGTCTGACCGTCGGGGGCGGGATCGGTGACACGGACCTGGCGGCCGAGCTGATCGTAGTCGAACATGCGGACGTAACCGCGCGGGTCGGTGACGGAGATCAGCTGGCCGGCCTTGTCGTAGGCGTTCTTGGTCGTCGGGGTGACGGCCGTGCCACCGGGAGGCGTGTAGGCGGGGGCGCTCTGGCCGGTCAGGCGTCCGGCCTTGTCGAAGGTGGAGGTGAGGGTGCGGCTCTCGGCGTCGGTCTCGTGCGTCTTGGCGCCGAGCGTGTCGTAGCCGTAACGGGCGGTCGGATGAGCCGTGCTCGCCGAACCGGCCTTGTCCACCTTCACCTCGGGGCCGGTCGCCTCCACCAGACGGCCGAGCAGGTCGTAGCGCAGGGTGGTGGTGAAGTCAGCCTTGTTCGCTCCGGTGACGTTTCCGCGCGGGTCGGTACGAGCCGTGACCAGGCCGCGGTCGTCGTAGTCGGTGGTCGAGACCAGGTCCACAGCGCCGTTCTCGACGGTTTCCTTGGTGACCTGGTTCGCCTTGTTGTAGGCGTACTCGGTTATCTCCGTGCGGGTGCTTCCGATGCCGGTGCGGGTGGTCTTGAGAGTGTTGCCGTTAGCGTCATAGACGAAGACAGTCCTGCGGTTGAGCAGGCCGGGGGCGAACAGCTGAGAGGTCAGACGGCCTGTGGCGTCGTACTCGAACTCGGCCGTCGCGATACCGCCGCCGGTGATCAGCTTGGTCTCGTTGCCCGCGTTGTCGTAGGTGTGGTCCTCCAGCACGACGTCCCTGGGGGTGGTGGAGCCGTTCAGCTTGACGTCGTGGCCGATCTTCTGGGCGAGCCGGTTGTCGGCGAAGTACTTGTAGGACGTTATCCGTCCCATGGCGTCGACCTGGTCGCTCAGGCGTCCGCCCGCGTCGTAGTAGAACTGCTCCAGCACCACGTCCTTGGCGGGTTGCGGGTTGACCGGGCTGCCGATCCAGCCCTTGAGCGTGCGGGAGCTGAGCTCGCCGCGCTCGTTGTATCCGTTCTCCACAACCGTTCCGCGGGCGTCGGTCGTCCGTGCCAGCTGCCCGAGTGGGTTCCATTCCTGTCGGACGACGCCGCCCTCGGGGTCGGTGACTGCCTCCACCTGGCCATGAGTGTCATAGGTGTAGACGGTGGCGCGCTCGGCATCGCCGCCTGTCAGGTCGGCGATGGTGTCGCTGAGCTTGTTACCGTCCGGGTCGTAGGCGAAGGTCGTCCGCTTGGTGTGGGTGACGCCGAAGAGCTCGTTCTTCGCTCCAGGCTCGGTCTGTATGACGGGCCGGCTCAGTGCGTCGTAGGTGAAGGTGGTCTTCACCCCGTCCGGATGAGCCTGGGAAACGTCGGTCTTGGCGACCACCCGGCCGAGCGCGTCGTAGTCCAGCTTGGTGACCAGTCCCGCCGGGTCGGTCTGCTCGGCCAGGTCACCGGCCGCGGTGTAGCGGTACGTCCACGCGTTTCCCTTGGCGTCCGTACGCGTCTTTACCAGGCCTGCCGGCGTGGTGCCGCCGTTGACGGCGGGTTCGCTGCCATCGGTGTAGGTGGCGCTTGTGGAGCGGCCGTTGGGGAAGTCCGGCGTGGGCGGTGTCGTCTCCTTGGTCGGCTCTCCGTAGGTGTTGTAGTCGTAGGTGGTGGCGTAGGTGTTGTCGGTCGCGCTCGACGAACGCGCGTCCCGATTGGTGAGCTGACGGCCGTTGCGCGCGTCGAACTCGTCGTCTTTGTTCAGGTAGTACGTGGCGTACGCGGTCTGGCAGTTGTTCGCTGTGCGACATGAGGTGCCACTGAGTGGGTTGCCTCGCTTGTCATTCGACCACTTGACGACGTTCCCGTTCCGGTCGGTGACCTTGGCGAGGAAGCCACCGGTGTCGTACTCGTAGCTTGTCTTGAACTTTTTCTGATCGATCACATAGACCAAGCGGGAGACACGTCCGTCGTCATACCCGTACCTCAGCGTGCCGTTGCGCGGATCGGTGACAGTGACGATCGGGACCTTCGCCTCCCAGTCCGTGTCAGGCTTGCCCACCTGCCAGGTACCGCCGTAACGGTCGGTGTGTGTCTTGAGGCGGTCGGTGGCCGTGTCATAGGTGTTGACCGCCCGCGTCCGACCGGACGGCAGCGTGATCTTCTCCAGCTTGTTGGTGACCTTCGCCCGGCCCGCGTAGTGCGCCTCGATCTCTGCATCGGTCAGGGGCTTGTCGTAGAGCGCGAATTCGTCAATCGATCCCTTGAAAGCGAAGGCACCCGTGGTGTTGGGGCCACCCGGCACATCAGACCAGGAACTGGCACGGTCACCACTACCGACGAAGGAGTACGAACGATAATCCGGATAGAAGTCGCCGGTGACTTCGCCGACGGCACTGCCGTCTAGGAAGAGCTTCTGTCTGTTCGCGTCGACGTTGAGAACCACATGGTGCCATTGGTTATCGTTGACCGGATTCACAGTGGTCACCGGACTGTAAACCCAGTCACCGTTGCCGTTCCTGATATTCCCTAACTGGCCCCGCAAGCGGCCGTCGGTTCCGACGTAGAGCACAGGCTGCGTCGCCCCGAACTCATACCCGAATTCCCCAGCAGAAAATATGATGCCGTTCTGCGACGTTTTGAACCAGCCCTCGATCGACACCCGATCACGCAAGCGCGCCAGAATGTTACTCGGCAATTCCATATGCGACTTGGTGAAGACGGCAGCCGTATCGGTGCTCCCGTCCAGCGCGCCCGGCTGCCCCAGGGTTACATCCTTGTAGAAGCCAGAGGAGCCACTGCTGCCCTCATTGATCGGCGTCCCGAACTGTCCTTCTCCCAAACGGAAGTAGCCCACCGGCTCGGAATCCAGGACGATGCTCCGGTAGCGCGAACCATCTCCATAGGCGTAGCTCGTACAATTCGGCGCCGCCACCGGCGCGCAGACAGCGGTCAGATTGTCACCCGTATAGGTGTAGGTCCAGGTCAGGCTCTTGCCGTCGACCGGGTCGGTCGACACCGACGCCACCCGCGGGCCCTGCCATGTGAAGTGCAGCGAACGCCCACCGAGTGCGGTGACCTGACCGAGCTTGCCATCCCCTCCATAGACCAACGTCTGGCTGCGCCCTCGTGCGTCAACGATCTTTAGCAGTCGCCCCGACGCGTCAAAGTGATAGGAAGTCGACGACGTATCCATCAGCCGCCACCCGCCACCGGCCACATCTGCCAGCACCACATGCATGCCCGGAGGAGCCTGATACGTGCCATCACCCTTGGCTGCGAACCTGACCCGGCTGCCGTTGGGGTAGGTGACCAGCAACCCGGTCACCGCTCCTGCCGCTGTCCGCTCCGCGACGATCTTCATGTCCCATGACGTCGACCACCCGGCTCCGAACATGCCGTCGACGCGTCCGTCCAAGCTGTTGTAGGTACGCACGACCGACAATGGCGGGCCAGCGACCACCACCCGCGCGTCGACCACAGTGGTGACATAGTTGCCCGACACCGGGGCGAACTCCTGTCCATCGGCGCCCAGTTCACCCAGATGAGCGCCCGTCAACGGCTGACGCGCACCCATCGTGATCAACTGCTTGGCCGACGTGGCGTCAGCGCCGCTTTCCGGGTCGGCGACGCGGACCCACCATTCGTACTGCTTGCCCCATTCCAGCTTGCCGGCAGGAACGCGCCAGGTGTCCTCCCCCATCTGGCCACCCGACTCCGCACACATCGGCGTCGGCGCAGGCTCGCTGGGGTCCTCAACGGGCCCCGGCTTCTCGCAGATCTTGAAAAAGAACTTCAAGTTCGCCTCGGTACCACCACCCAATCGGGTGGCCTTCACCGTCAGCAATGGCGTGACCGTCCCGATCAGCAAACCGTTGTCGGGATAAACGTCATCGATGATCGGGAAAGTGCTACCGGCCTGCGTCGACCGGTCCAGTTGCTCCGCACGCTCAACACCGGCAGGCAACTTCGACTCGGTCACCGCCCGAACCGCCGGGCGGACGTCCAACGGCAACGCACCACGGGGCCGGACCGGCTTTTTCGGCTTCGCGACGCGCTTCCTATCACTCGTCGCATCCACAGCCGAGGCAGTAACCAAGTTCGAGAGGTCGGCCGCCGCGCCCATGAGCTGCTTCGGCACATCAAAGACGTTCTGGTTATTGGCTGCCGTCGCCGTGTTCAACACCTGAGCCCATGCGGGGACCGTGGTAAGCGACAGCAGCCCAGGCAGTAAGAGACCGAGCACAGCGCCTGCTATCAAGCGCAGCGAACGACCCCATGACAAATACCGGCGCATACGCCGTCACACTCCGAACCACGCAGGGCACCTTTCGGCGCCGGACGAAGCTCCACCCCACCCGGCACGAACACGGGTTCCTGACACGTGCGGTCCGGAGCATGTTGCCAAACGGGCAAAGCGTAACTTCCGTCCGAATCGGCCACAAGATCCAAATAAGTTATATATAAGTCACGGAAGGTGACTTACCGCACCAGACCGTCACTCCTGGCCCAGTTCCCAGCGCCCCCATTCCCGGTCTGTTCCCAGAAGCCGCTGGACGGCTGGCCCGTCTTACTATCGCCGCAGGTCAGGGACGACATAGACTCCCGTTGCTTACCTGATTCCTAAAGCGGGTGCCGCAGGTTCAACCTGGTGCAGGTACGTCGAGCGGCGGGCTTCGACCCCCGGTCGCCGGGAAAGCGCGCTGACGAGCGCGATGAGCAAAGGCGACGAACCCAACTGTGGCGGCCGTACGGGTGCCTACCGTGCAGGTGACGCCGAAGATCCGCTGTAGCCGTCCGGACGGCGCAGGCGGGCGCCAAGCGGGAGGCGGGCTTGGGGATGCGAGCGGCCGATCACGCCCCCAGCCCAGCCGGCCGACCTACGCGGGCGGCCGTCTCTATGTCGACAGAAGTGAACCCAGAGAGCGAGTGCTGCGTACTTCCTGGCGTCTGGGCGCTTCAGATGCCGGGGATGAGCATGCTGTTACGCTATGCGCCCCTCGCTAGGGGTTTTGGGTTGTGGGAGGGTCCGGCTGTTGTCGAACATGCCGGAGACCCGCCATGACGACGCCTTCGCCGATTCCACAGCCGTCACCCGAACAACCGCCGTTACGTCCTCCGGGAGATCCTCCGGCTGGTGCCGACACGACTTCGGCGCCTCCCTCCCTGACTCCGCCAGCGGTCGCCCAGCCGACCGATTGGGGATACTCGGGAATCGACCCGAAGCTGATGGGTGACTTCGAACGCGACCTCGGCCAGGCGGAGGCCACGCTCGGCAGGAACGAACCGCAGATCCGCCGCACGCTGCAGAACCTCGACCTGGACACCTCGCGACTGAACGCGATCAGGGAGTTCGGGAACTGGATCAGTGCCACACGTCCGGAGTTACGCCGCCGCAACGACACGGTCCAGGCGGTGAGCACGGAGTGGGGTCCCGCGGCACCCGATGGCATGAGGCCCTTCGACGAGGCCCTGTACAGCGGCGCCTCCGGCGATGCCGACGTGTACGCGGCCGCAGCCAAATTGAGCGAGCTCAACCAGTCCAGCGAGGTGGACGAGAAGACCGTCGCCCAATTGGAGAAGCGAGCGGGTGACGCGGAATTCGCCACGTCGCTGATGTACGCGCTCGGGACCGAGCGGTTTCGTCATCTCATGGCAGCGCTCGTCTACCAGAAGGACGCCAAGAAGCAGCGTGCACAGGTCGCGCTGGGCAAGGCGCTCGGCGCGGCCAGCTCACGGCTGAGCCCATCATGGCGGAAAGAGCTGCTCACGAACCTGAGGGTGCCGGTGGATCAGCACGCGCTCGCAGCACTGCTCCCCCACGGCACCTTCAACCGGGACTTCCTGGTGGCCGCGGCCAAAACACTGGAGGCTCTGGACCGCCAGACATCGCAGGACAACCGCTCCGGAGGCATCCCACAGGATCCGATGATCGACGTGATGAAAGCACTGGCCAACCACCCGAAAGCAGCCCAGGACTTCTTCGCCGGCGATCCCAGCGTGATGAAGCGCTATGTGACCGAACGCCCCATGTACGACGACGGGGCGGCCTTCGGCAAGGCACTGGAGGCCGCGACGATGACCTATCGAGACCGCGACGGCACACCCCAGGAACCGTCACCGGGCTTCACCTCGGCCGAGATCGCCTCGGACTTCATCCACTGGGACGCCCAGCGAATCCTCGCGGGCACCGAAGGCCCTTCCTTCGCGACCACCGGCACCACCGCCCGCATCCTCGCCGCCTACATCAACGACGTCAACCGCGCCACCAAGATGGCCGATGCCAGTGATTCAAAAATCTATGGGCCCGACCGCCCCTATCAGCCGAAAGAGGATAAGATCTGGGGCGCGCAGTTCAATAGAGAGGATCTGCGCAAGGTCATGGAAGACGCGTTCAAGCAGGACCCAAAGGCATTGGCCACGGTCCTGGCGGCCGAGACCGCATGGTCAAGAAAGCTGCTGGACTACGGCGCTGCACAGGCTGCAGATGGCACGGGCGTCAAAGCTCTAAAAACCAACGCGCAAGAAGTCGGAGCAGGCTTCGGGCTGATCACGGACGCCAGCGGGCTCGCCACCATCCAAAAGGGCAAGGAATTGGACGAGACGCAGGAGCGGAACATGAAGATATTCATGGCGGTGGTCAACACTGGTCTCGCGATTCCACAGGCAACCCCTTGGACGATAATAGCCGGAGTCGTGGGCGCGGGGAACAGTTTGATCGAAGACTCCGCCAAGACCGAAAAGAACGCGAACAAAGCGACGTACGACGCCAACACGGCGAAGGAGAAGGCGAAGTTCCTACTCGATCAAATGACCGTCGACGCTATGCTCAAGCACGAGCTGTTCGGCAAGGCCGAGCCTGCCGCCGCCCAGCATCCGTGGGGTTCTTTGGAGGGGCTGGGCAAGGGAGAAGACCCTCGGAAGTCACCCAACAACTTCTTGAGAGACGACGGGAACTCACTGATGACGCTGCATGAGATGGCTCCGTATCAGGGTGACATCCACCCACGGCTCCAGGCCTACCAACGATGGCTCTACGACGGCCTGGCCGGGGATCCATGGGAGAAGGTCGCCGGCGATTTGGACACGGGTTTCGAAAGAGGGTTCTCGGAGTACAAGCCGTCATGACGTCACGTCTAGCTTTCCCAGCCGCAATACTGGTCGCATTGGTCCTGCTCACCGCATGCCAGCAAGAAGACCCCCCGGTGAACAAGACGCCGCTTCCCTCGGCTGCAGCTCCACCCTATATCTGTGAATACATCCCGCTTGACGCGGTGCGACTGATGACCGGTGTGCACGATCCCATCGTCAGTGGGCGTTTCAACATGTCCGCGAGCGAAGGCTGGGGTTCCGGCGGATGCTTCGTCTACCAACCGACCGGAAACAAACCGAAGGTTCTGGACGTCACCTTGTCTCCCGGAGGCTCGGAAAAAGAGGCTGAATTCCAGATCAGCCAGGGGGCTCGGCGTCTACCAGAAATCGTCCCCGGCGCGGTCGGCTACTACGGTCAGAATGGCAGCGCTGATAATACCCAGGCCGCCGCGACCCTAGTACGCGGGCATGACCTTCTGATCGTGGAGTTGGTGCGGGGCGTCAAAGGGCGGGACAACACCGCCGACGTAGTGGCCCTGATGAAGCTGGTCGCGCCGAAGCTGATCCCCGACGCGACGCCCTCCCCGAAGAAGACGAAGGGCTGAGCCGATGGCCGCGATGGTCCGCAACCCGCTATACGAGGCGCTCCAGCAGGCTGTTCGCACGGTTGGCCCGATGATCGAGCAGATCGACGCCGACGTCGACCGTCCCTGCCGGATGTTCCATACCGGCAAGGTCTGGACTGGACCGACCGCCAAGCAGTTCGACGCCCAGCTCGCCCAGCACAGCGTCCGAGCCCGCACCTCCGGCCAAGCGATCATGGACGATTTGCGCCAGGCACTGGGCCACACGCCGAGCGAGGTGACCGAGGAAGAGGCCGCCTCGATCAGGCAGAAATACCGGCTCTCCTGAGCCCAACCGAAACGCCCGACGACATCGAATTTCAAGCCGTGCGCCGCTGCCGGCGAGGGATGTTGAAGCCCTTCGCCCAGGCCCGGAGGACCCCCCGGGTCACGGGTCGAGGTTAGGCGCCCTCCTCGGCGGATGGCTTGTCGGGGCTGGAGACGCGTCCCATCTTGCCGCTGTAGACCAACGTGAACCGGTCGGCCGGTACCACAATGTCAGCCGTCTCTACCTGCGTCTCCCCCGAGTAGTACGTACGCTGGATCGTCACCATGATCGAGCCGGGCGCGTGCCGTAGCCGCTCGCACTCCTCAGCCGTCCCGAGCCGTGCCCCGACTTCTTCCGCCCAGTCGTCAATGGGCATGCCGATGCTCAACATGCGCTCGGCCACTCCCCGGCCAGCCAGCATGCCGTCCTCCGGCAGCACGATGGGCGTCCCGCGCGTGACTACAAGCGGTTCCCAACTGGTCGAGAGCATGACCGGCTCTCCATCGGCCGAGAAGACGTAGTCAGTCCGAACCACATCTTCCACATCGCCCGTGGGCTCATCGAGGCCCAGGCGGTCGCGGATCTCCGGTGGAGCCTGGACCGTCCGCGACTCGTAGGTCCAGCCGGCCTCGCGGCCCTGCCGGTCCATGTCCTGCATGAACGGCGAGCCGTACGGCGTCGCTCGGTACCAAGCGCGGATGAGGCGTTGCGGCTCCCGAGGCAGCCGAACGAACGTGCCCGCCCCGGATCGTGCGACGGCGAGACCCTCGGAGATGAGCACCTTCAGCGCCTCGGAGGCGGTGGAGCGCGAGATGCCGAGATCGGTCGCGAGCCCTGGCACGGAGGGCAGGCGATCCCCTTCCCGCAACTCCCCCGACCTGATGCGTTCGCGCAGTTGATCAGCGACTCGCAGGTACAGAGGGCGCTCGTCTTCTCGATTCACGCGGGTAGCTTGACAGCCTTACCGGGCAGCTTCAAGCTTATCGGGATGCAGTGCAACCTACCCGAGAAGGTTTGGCGTTTGATGTATCGGCAGTCCCTATCCCCCATCCCGGACAGCATCGACAGCGTCGGAGTCTGGGCGCGTGGCGTCGCGCAGACCGAACGCCCGGATCTCGCAAGCGACGCTGAGCGGGTTGCCCGTGCCTTGGTATCCGCTGCCATTCGGCGCACCAAGCGAGGCGAACTCATCCACGCGCGGATCGAAGTCACCCGCGACAGCCTGCGCATCGAGGTTCACGATCCGGGCGGTTGTGACTACGTCGGGGGCTTCGAGACAGCTGAACTGTCCAATGCCACCACATCCTTTGGCGCGTCCGGAGACCACAGCGGGCATCGGGCGTGGGTAATCCTGCGCAGCCGCGGGGAGGCGCGTCATGACCTTGGTCAGTGATCACGGGGCAAGGCAGGACGGGAGCCGGGCATAGATGCCGGAAGATCAACCACGTATGACTTCCGCGCACGGTGCCCTGCTTGATGACCTGCACGGCGCGTTCAGGCGGTTCTACGTCTGGCGCGACGCTCAAGGCGGCTGGCGCGCAAGACCGCTGCCCAAGCTGACCCCCGAGGAGATCGCTTTCGGCATCCGGCAGGAGCTGGTGGCTGAAACGCCGTTGGAACTCGCCTTCGCGTGCACGTGGCAGCGCAGCCGCCGCAACGTCCACCGCTACTTGCAGGACTACGCCCTTGAGGGGCCGTGCCGTGGCTCCTGACGTCCCTGTCCCCCGGTGGGAGCCGTATCAGCGTCCACCACGAGATCGCCTTCGGATCACCGAGACCTCATGCTGCGGAGCGTACGAGTGGGCCTGCCAGGGAGGGCAGTTCCTCATCCTCCGGGCCAAGCAGCCCAACGGATATGAGGAGACCAGTAGAGGGCTTTATAGGCAGGCGCGCGCGGTCTGGGTTGTCCTCATCGCCGAGCACGCGCGGGAGCATCTGAGGGCCCGTGGGAGTCGCCACCAGAGAGCGAGCGGTGGACCGGCGGCGTTATCGGGCTCGTTCGGCTGCCAAGCGATCGGCATGTCCGTCTCATAAGCCGGTGTGGTGCAGGCCGAGAAAGCTGGAGTCGTACGGCGTCTCCCGGCTGCTCTACGGGAAAGATGACGAGAGGCGTGGGCTGCGATGCTTCGCAGGTCTGGGTCTGTCCGTCCTACCCTGGAGACAGTGTGCCTCGGCGAGGGAGCGCGATGATCAAGGCGAAGGATGGCCCCACCTACGTACGGATAGCTGAGGACATCCGCAGCCGGATTCGCCAAGGGGATCCCCCCGCCGGCGGCCTGTTGCCCTCTGAGGCCGTCCTTGCTCGCACGTACGGCGTGGCGAGGGGAACGGTTCGTCAGGCTGTCGCCGAGCTGGAGCGCGCCGGGTTGGTGGCCAGCGAGGCCGGCCGTGGGCGTCGCGTAGTCGGCGAAGGACCACCAGGTGCCCGCCGTGCAGCCTCGACGCAGTACGAGACGATCGCCGAGGCCCTGCGCAAGCGCATCGAAAGCGGCGAACTCGTTCCCGGCCAGCAGCTACCTGGTGAAGCGGCAGCGGCGGACGAGTTCAGCGTGTCAAAGGGAACCGTTCGTCAGGCGTTTCAACTGCTGGCCACCGAGCAACTGATCGCCGCCGTTCACGGCAAAGGGTGGTTCGTCGGGGGACCTGAACACGCGCACACGCGCGCCGACGACGTCGCCGATGCGCTCCGACAGGAGATAGCCACCGGGCAGCTGACCATAGGGACGGTACTTCCCGGAGAGAACGTGCTCGCCCAGGAACGGAACGTCGGTCGAATCACCGTCAGACGAGCTCTCGCACTTTTGGAAGCAGAGGGGATAGTCGAAAAGAGGGCAGGAAGAGGCCGCGTCGTCAAGGGGCCCTCGTGACCGTATCCCAACCGCCGGTCATTCCCTTCACCACCCTCGAAGCACATGCGACCCTTCAAGAGGCCTGCCAGGTTGCCGGCCTCGCGAGCGAGGATGCTCGGCTGATACGCCTCGGCGAGAACGCTCTGTTCGTTTTGGCCGCTGAACGAGTCGTGGTGAGAATCGCCCGGAGCCTGGACGTCCTCGCCGACGCTCGCAAAGAGGTGGCTGTGTCGGCCTGGCTGCATGAAGCGGGTATTCCGGCGGCGCGAACGACGGCTCACGAGCAACCTCTCATCGTGAGGGACAAGCCCGTAACGCTGTGGCAGTACATCGACAACGGTGGAACTCCCGCAGACCTCAACGACCTAGCCGCGGTCCTTCGCACCCTCCACCAGACGCCGGTTCCCGCAGACCTGGCGCTTCCAAGGATCGACATCCTCGGGCGCGTCTCAGAGCGCATCTCCGCAACTGACGTCCTGTCGGACGAGGAACACCACTTCCTGCTGGCGAAATATCAAGAGCTTCGGGTCGCCTACGCGGCTCTGACCTTCCCTCTTACCTCATGCGCCGTTCACGGCGACGCTCATTCCGACAACCTCATCAAGGCCACTGACGGCACCATAGTTCTCATCGACTTCGAGCGTTTCGCGTTCGGCCCGCCCGAAACAGATCTCGCCGTCACCGCCCTGGAACACAGCCTGGGCTGGGGCACCCGCGCTGAATACGATCAGTTCGCCGAGCGGTACGGGTTCGATGTCCTGGCATGGGACGGCTATCCCGTGCTCAGAGACATCAACGAGCTGAAGATGACGACCTGGCTGATGCAGAATGTCAACGAAAACGAGGCCATCGCGCGAGAGTTCCGCAACCGCCTCTTCTGCCTCCAGAACCCTGAGGCGCCCCGGCGGTGGCGACCCTTCTAAGAGCCAGGGTACTTCACAGCAATAAGCTCGTTGAACGCTTGCACCGAAGCTTCGCATTCGTATCCTACGAGATCGGTTTTGAGATCTCGGATGTACCGCAGATAGCGCTCAGACTTTAGCGATCCGGCGAGATTGACCGCTTCCAGCGCGACCACTGCAGCCTTACCTGGTTCGCCCATGTGCACGTAGCTGGCCGCCTGCACCAGGCGATCAAAGGCGAGCGTCCGGACGTACATGGGGTCGCAGAGATCGACTGCTTGGCCCACGAATTGCATTGCCTGTGACGGAATCCTGAGGTCGCGGTAGCAGTGTGCGCCCTCGCTGGCCAGTTCGGCCGCGTCGAAGTAGCCAGACCACGGGGGATCGTCATCAACATTGCGCTTGCTGAAGAATTTCTCTGCTTCAAGCAATGCACGTGCGCACTGCGCCTCATCCCCGTTGCCGGCGTGGGCTCGCGCCTCCATCGCATAGAACAATGCCATGGGCGTGCCGGTTGCGACGTCCTTGCAGCCCTCCTGGGCGGCGCGGGCAAGCCGGATCGCCTCGTTGTAACGACCGAGGTAGTTGGCTTGATGGCTCATGTCGGCGAGCAGCAACCCACCGATCATGCGGTCGCCCGACTCCTGCGCGAGGCGCAATCCTTGAAGGAAATACCGCTGTGCGAGGCCGTGTCGCCCAAGGTCATAAGCCGTCCAGGCGACCAGCTCGGTGATTTCCGCCGCCGCCGCGTACAGTGCGCGTCCTACCGGCTCGGTGAACTTGCCATCGAGCATCGGGACGACTTCGCGGTTGTAGTACTGGATCAGGGCGGAGCGCGCATGGCCGCCACCGAATTGGAAGCCCATATTGGCGAATAGCTCGGTGGTCGCGCGGATGGCGTGTACGTCCCACTGCCCGACGGATGGCCTGGCGCTCTCCCCGGTTTTAAGCGGTTCGGGGCGGGACAGCAGCCAGGAGATCAGGGATTCTCCCCACGCGTCAGGGACGACCACGGACTGAAGCGCAACCGGATCGTCGGCGAGGTCTCGGCGCGTCAGGCCCAGGAGTCGGCTGCCGACATCGGATATCCCGCCGCCATGGGCAAGGGTGGCCTCAAGGGTCTCCGGGGTGACGACGCTGGCCAGGCCGATGTCGTCGAGCGTGAACGTTACGCCGGCTTTCCGGCTCAGGGCCTCTGCGATGAATCGCGCGGTGGCGGTGCGTGGTCTCACGCCATCGAGCCATCGCTTAACGTCCACATGCGTGCAACTCAGGCTTACGCCTTCTTCGCTGGCAATCTGCCGCACTCGTGAGGCAAGTCCTGAATTTGAACAATCGGCACGTCGCATAGCTTGCGCGAGCGCCACATTGGGCATACGGGACATTCTCACCTCCATGAAAAGCACGGCCTCGGCAATCATGGCGTGAATGAGGCTCTCGGGGCCTCGTTTCGCAGATTCTGCGCCCCGTGTTTCACCTGGTCAAGGCAGTAATCACCCTCGATATGCACCCCCTGTGCTTTCAGTCCCGGGGGTGAGCACAGTGTTGCTGCGGCGTGACACGAGGAAGGCTTGAGTCAGCAGGAGCGAGCGAGTCAAAGCCCACAGGAACCCAGGACGTTCGGTACCTGAGACTTGACTCTCCGTAACTATACATGTTCTATGTCTCATAGAACCTGCTGGCCAGGTTCTCGAACCGAGAGGGCTCGACATGCTCGTCCGTCCACGCAAGGTGCTCCCGACCGTCCTCACGATCTGCGCCGTCCTCTACGCCATGAAGGACCCAGAGGGGGCGGCAACCGTGGTCAAGGCGGCCGCGCACCTGGTCATGAGCGCGTCCGAGTCGTTCGCGCGGTTCGTCCAGACCATGAGCAACTGACCGTAGGAAGAGAGATCCACCAATGGCACGTAACACGAACCGGCCGCTCCACCCGGCGCGCATGTCGCTCGCCGACGTCGAAGCGGCCTGGCAGATGGACGGCGAAACGCTGCTCCCTGAATGCACGTACGACCCCGAGTTGCACGTCGGCCCGCGGCTCACGATCGAGACCACCGCGGAACGCGCCGCCCGGGAGGCCGTCGCCCGGGAGGTCTGCGCTTCCTGCCCGGCCCTGTTCCTCTGCGGGCTCTACGCGCTGGAAGCCCGCCCTACCTCGGGTATCTGGGCGGGCCGCACGCCCGCTGAACTCGCGACCGAAGTGGAAGATCGGGAGGCGGCCGCATGAACGCCCTGACCAGAGGGGAACGGACGGCCGTCGCCGTCACCGCTTCCGTCACCGGAGCACTCGGAGTCCTCGGGTTTGTCAACAGCTTCGACCGGGTTGCCAGCGCAGCCGTCCCGTCCTTCGGGTGGTTCGCCTGGACCGTGCCGCTCGGCATCGACCTGGGCATCGCCGCGTTCTCCGCCCTGGACATCGTGCTGGCCCGCCTCGGCATGCGGCTTAGCTGGCTGCGGTTCATTCCGTGGACGTTGACCGGCGCGACCGTCTACCTGAACGTGTCCGCCTACCTCGGCGCGGACTGGTTCGCCGTCGTCGCTCACGCGCTACTCCCGCTGCTGTGGGTGATCGCCATCGAGGTGGGCGCGCACGTCGTCAGAAAGCGCGCCGACCTGGCCTGGCCCGATCACATGGACGGCATTCGCCGCTCACGCTGGTTGCTGGCCCCTCTGGCGACCGTCGCGCTGTGGCGCCGCATGGTGCTCTGGGAGATCCGCAGCTACCCGGAGGCCCTCGGACGCGAGCGCGAACGCGTCCTGGCCAAGACAGAGCTGCAAGACCGGTACGGCGTGCTCTGGCGCTGGAAAGCCACCCGCCGCGAGCGAGCGCTGTACTACCTCGGCGAACTCACGCCGAAAGACATCCCGGTGAAGGTGCGGGCTGTTCGCGACGATCGGCCGGCCTTGCCGCCCAAGCGTCCGGACTCCCACGCGAGGAAGACGCCGCCACCGAACGTGGGCGACCTCGTACCGCTGGGACGGCGCGTGGCCGCTGACCTCAAAGCACAGGGCGAGCCGCTGACCCGTGACCGCCTCCGAGACGCCATCCGCAGCCACGGGCAGAGCATCTCGACCGATCGCGCGGGAGCACTCCTGACGCATCTGAAGACCGAATACCCCACGCAGGAAGGCGAGGCCGCCTGATGACACTGAACATCTCCGACACGCGCATGACCTCGGACGCCTGCCCGAACGTGGCCGAACTCCGAGACCACCGCTGGAGCGTCACCGGCTACCCCGGACGGACCTTCGACCGCCTCCAGGCCATCACAGCCATGCTGCTGGCCGAAGTACTGACCCAACGCAGGTATCCGGAGGACCGAATCGAGCTGCTCGCCACTACCTGGCGCGCCGAACTCGGCATCACCGAGGCGGACGGACCGCACATCCCGACCGCCGCCACCACACCCGAAGACCGACCGGACGAGCAGCGGTCCGACCGCGCATCGTCCCCGACCACCACATGGGACGCGGCCTCATCCGCCAAGACAACGACCGCGCCCCACGACCCCGCGACCAGCAAGTCAGACGAGGTGCACACATCATGACCCATCACCAGGACAACCCCAACCACGAGGACGAGGACAGGCCCGCCGCGCCCCCTCCCGAGGGCAAGGACGCGGACATCGTCCACCTGGACGCCGCCCGCGCCGGACGTCAGCCGCAGCAACCCACTCCCGACCGGCCCGATTCGGACGACCGCCCGACCGACGCGGACGGACCGGTCGTTGAAGGCGAGGTGGTCCGCGTCGACCGACCCGGTCCGACCGGTGATGACTGGCGGACCGTGCTGGAGGCGAAGGCGCGCAGTCGGCAGCCGATCGTCCCGTTGTGGCTGCGCTCCCGCGCCGAGGCCGTCGAGACCCTCAGGTGGATCAGTCTCCACTACCTGCACGTGGCCGGATATCAGGTCGCCCGTCTGCCGCTGTACGGCGGACGACTGACCGCCCGCGCTCCTCGTGGCCTCCTCCGCATGGTCGGCGGTGTCGTCAAATGGACCTTCGACCTGGAAGGCGAGCCGGTACGGCTGGCCGCCGTACAGAAGGCCGACCCGGAGGTGTACCTCAAGCTCAGCAGGCAGCGAGACTCCCGCGTGCGGCTGCGTGTGCTGGTCTCCAGTGCCGCCCTGGTCACGCTGCTGCTCGCAAGCATCATGACGGCCGAGCAGACGACCACGGTGCAGTGGGCGGCGCTCGCGGTCGCCATCGCCGCGCTCGGCATCCTCGGCAAGCCAGCCGATCGCCCGCTGATCAATCGCGCGGTGGTGCCGTCCAGGGTGGAGAAGCTGACCAGCGACATCGTCGTCCGCTCCCTGGCCGTTCTCGGCATCGCCGGCATCAACCAGGCCATCGCCAAGAATCCCAAGGACGCCATCCGGTTCGTCGCTCCGATCACTCGGGACGGCCCTGGCTGGCGTGCGGACATCGACCTGCCATATGGCGTGACCGTGGCGGATGTGCTGGACAAGCGCAAACATCTGTCAGGCGCGCTGCGCCGCCCGCTGGGCTGCATCTGGCCCGAGGGCGACAGCTCCGTTCACGAGGGGCGGCTGATTCTTTGGGTGGGAGACAAGGACCTGTCCAGGACCGTCGTGAAGTCTCCGTTGGTCAAGGCCAGCTTGCACGACGTCTTCAAGGGCATCCCGTTCGGTTGTGACCCGCGAGGCCGCGCCATCGTCGTGCCGATCATCGAGCAGAACATCCTGATCGGCTCGCAACCCGGCCAGGGCAAGACCGCCTCGGTGCGGGTGCTGGCCTCCGGTGCGGCCCTCGACCCGTCCGCCGAGCTGTGGATCCACGAGCTCAAGGGCACCGGCGATCTCGACCCACACGAGCAGAACTGCCACCGGTACGTCTCCGGCATCGAGGACGAGTCCATCGCCTACGCCGCCGACTCGTTGGCGCTGCTGCGCAAGGAGGTCATGCGTCGCGCCGCCGCGCTCAAGGCCCTGCCTGCGGACCTGTGCCCGGACAAGAAGGTCACCCGGCAGATCGCCGACCGGCGTTCGCTGGGCCTGCATCCGCTGGTGGCCGTCTTCGATGAGTGCCAGAACCTGTTCGCGCATCCCGACTATGGCGCGAAGGCGGGCGAGGATGCCGAGTTCATCATCAAGCTCGGACGTGCTCTCGGCGTGGTCCTGGTGCTGGCCACTCAACGGCCGGACAAGGACAGCCTGCCCACCGGGATCAGCGCGAACGTGACCATCCGGTTCTGCCTGCGGGTGGCCGGCCAGCTCGAGAACGACATGATCCTCGGTACGTCCGCGTACAAGAACGGCATCCGCGCCACGGTGTTCCAGCCCAAGGTGGACGCCGGAATCGGCTACCTGCTCGGTGCGACGCCGATGCCGAAGGTGGTGCGTACCGCGTACCTGGACACGCCTGCCACGCAGCGCATCGCCGATCGGGCGCATGCGCTGCGGGCCAGCGCGGGAGTGCTGGGCGGGCATGCCCTCGGCAAGACACCGGAGCAGGGGACGCCGAGCTTCGACCTGCTGGCCGACATCCTGGCCGTGATCCCGCCGTCAGAGGCGAAGGTGTGGAACGAGGTCATCGTGGATCGCCTGGCCGAGCTGCGGCCCGAGGTCTACGGCGCGTGGGCGGGTCTGGAGGGCGGCGCGAAAACGGCCCAGCTCACCAGCGCGCTCAAGCCCTACGGGATCAAGACCATGCAGGTATGGGGCACTCCCGAGGGCGGCGGCAAAGGCACGAACCGCATCGGCGTGGCCCGAGACGACCTCACCACGACTGTCACACATCGTGACCGTGGACGAGGTTCCAGCGCCGCTTCGTAGGCCTCCGATCGCCTCTAGACCTAGAGGCTGACCCCTCTAGGTCTAGAGGCCCGCCTAGAGCCCAAAACCACCCCCTACCAGGGATCTAGAGCCCAGACCCCGACCTGCGGAAACCCCGGAATCGGCCGTTGGAGGCCCTCATGGCTACCGCCATCGCCCTTCTCGTCCTCTGCCTACCGATCGTCACTGTCGGTTACATCGGGTTCTGCCTCGCCTCCCCGTGGGGGACCTGCCTGCGCTGCCGTCCCGGCGGCCGGAACCGCACCTGCCGCGCCTGCAACGGGACCGGTATGCGGCCTCGGCTCGGCTGGCAGCTCTACGTCTACGCCCGCCGCCTGCACCGCGACGGCTCCCGCTGATCCCGGTTCGAACGGAAGGAAACCCGCCATGTCCGGCGAGACCACCATCACCATCATCGGCAACCTGACCAACGAGCCCGAACTGCGCTTCACCCAGACCGGTACAGCCGTCGCCACCTTCACCATCGCCTCAAGCCCGCGTGTCTACAACAAGCAGCTCGAACGGTGGGAAGACGGTGAGGCCCTGTTCATGCACTGCTCGGCCTGGCGCGACCTCGGCGAGCACGTCTGCGAGTCGCTCACCCGAGGAACCCGCGTCATCGCCTCCGGCCAGCTCCGGATGCGCACCTACGAGACCAACGAAGGCGAACACCGCACGGTCTTCGAGATGACCGTCGACGAGATCGGCCCGTCCCTGCGCTTCGCCACCGCCAAGCCCGTCAGAGCGGCACGCAAGACGCAGACCGGCGGCGTACCTGACCCATGGGCGAACACCGCCTCGTCGGGCGACAAGCCGCCGTTCTAGCCGCACAGCACCGGGATACGGCCTCGGCGACCAGCCGCCAAGCACAACCGCCGAGGCCACCCACCCCGATCACGAGGAAAGGCACTGCCAGCATGACACCTACCGACACTCACCGCATCCCACCCATTACGCCACGCTCCTGGAACCGTCTCGCCGTCCCCCCATTGGACGCTCTCAAGCAGGACCTCGCCAAGGGCGATCGTCTCCGGCTCCCTGCGGCCAAGGAGGCGTCCAATGGGGTGGCTGACCTGACCCGTTACGCCCTGGAGGCCGCCGCTCGCGGCTGGTACGTGTTCCCGCTCACCCCGCGTGGCAAGAAGCCGCTGCGCGGCTTCACCGACTGGGAGCGGCACGCCACCGCCGACGTCGATCGGATCGCCGCGTTCTGGCCGCGTCAGCAGTACAACATCGGCGTCGCCTGCGGCCCGTCGCGGCTGGTCGTGGTCGACCTCGACCAGCCCAAGCCCAGCGACCAGCCCGCCGAACACGGCCCGCAAAACGGTGAGCAGGTCTTCCGCCTGCTGTGCGCCGAGCGCGGCCAGCCGTACCCGGACGCTACGTTCACCGTCCGCACCCGGCGTGGTGGCACGCATCTCTACTTCGCTGCGCCCGAGGGCGTACGACTGCGCAACAGCGCAGGCCACAAGGGCGGTCTTGGCTGGCTGATCGACACCCGCGCCTGCGGGGGCTATGTCGTCGGTCCTGGGAGCTACGTCAGCCAGCCAGACGGCACCGGCCGTTATGCGGTCACCCGCGACGTGCCGCCCGCGCCGCTCCCGGCCTGGCTCGCCGAGGCCCTCGCATCCACCACACCGCCGCCACCGCCGAGCGCCGCCGATCTGCTGGCCAGCCTGCCCAGCCACCGGTTGAGCAGGTACGGCGAAGCTGCTCTACGCGGCGAAGTGGAACGCGTGGCCACCGCCCAGCGCGGCACCCGCAACCGCACTCTCAACACCGCCGCCTTCAACCTCGGCCAGCTCGTCGCGCGGGGCGTGCTGCCCGCCGAGGTGGTCATCACCGCTCTCCAGTCCGCCGCCGAGGCCGCCAACGCCGAAGGCGACCCGAACCCGCCTCGCGAGATCGCCGCCGTCATCGCATCGGGCCTGTCCGCAGGCATGAAAGCCCAGCCCCGCCGTTGCAGGGCCGCATGAACACTCAGCAAGGAGCACCATCCATGAACCACCGCACACCCAACGGCGCCGCCCTGCTCGACCAGCTACGCGCCGCACTCACCCGCTACGTCATCCTGCCGCGCCCCGAGGCCGTCGACGCCGTCACGCTCTGGATCGCCGCCACCCACGCCCAACCGGCCTGGGCCCACGCGCCCCGCCTGGTCATCCGAGGCCCTGAGAAGCGATGCGGCAAGTCCCGGCTCCTGGACGTGGTGGAGGCCACCTGCCACGACCCGTTCATCACCGTCAACTCCAGCTCTGCGGCCGTCTACCGGTCCATCACCGACGATCCGCCGACCATGCTCGTGGACGAGGCCGACACCATCTTCGGCCCCAAAGCCGACGGCAACGAAGACCTCCGCGGGCTCCTCAACGCCGGCCACCAGCGCAACCGCCCAGCCAAGCGCTACGACGCCGCCACCAACCGCGTGGAAAGCATCCCGACGTTCGCCATGGCCGCACTCGCCGGCATCGGCGCGATGCCCGACACCATCGAAGACCGCGCCGTCGTCATCCGCATGCGCCGCCGCGCCCCCGGCGAGAACGCGGCTCCCTACCGGCACCGACGTGACCGGCCAGCTCTCCGCGACCTGGCCACCGATCTGAATCTGTGGCTCCGCGCTGACCTGTCCGTCTTGGAAGCGGCAGAACCCAGCATGCCGGTAGAAGACCGCGCCGCCGACACTTGGGAGCCCCTCGTCATCGTTGCCGACCACGCGGGCGAGAACTGGCCTAATCGCGCCCGCACCGCCACGTTGACCCTCACCGCCGAGGCCGACGACAACGACCAGACCTCGGCCCGTGTACGGCTGCTGACCAATTGCCGGACCGCGTTCGGCCCGGAGACAGCACTCCCTACCGCCGTGTTGTTGGAGCGGCTCAAGAACGACCCTGAGAGCGAATGGGCTGACCACGGCCCTGGCGGACTGACGGCGATGAAGCTCGGCACGATGCTGCGCGAGTACGACATCCGCTCGGGCAACATCCGCTTCCCCAACGGCATGCAGGCCAAGGGCTACCAGCGCGCCGACTTCGCCGACGCCTGGGCCCGCTACTGCCCAACCCTCGGCCCCGTCCCAGAGGCCGATGTCGTGCCGATCGAGAGGGAGAGCCGTCCCAGCCGTCCCAGCCTCGTCACCGCAGGTCAGAGCGGGACGGCTCCCATCGCCGGGACGGCATGACCCGTCCCGCCAAAACCAGCCGTCCCAGGGTTGACCTGCGGAAATGACCCTGGGACGGCTGGGACGGCTCCCCCTCCGCACCCACCCACGAGCGCTCTCGGCGACCAGCCGCCAAGCACAACCGCCGAGGCCGTCCACCGCACCGATCACGACGCCGCGAAAGGCAGCCATCACCATGACGACGCGTCCCAAGACCCTGCTCACCATCGCCGAGGTCCTCGACGAGATCGACGTCCCGAAGTCCACCTTCTACCGCTGGCTGCACACTGGCCGCGGCCCGAGGTCTCTGAAACTCCCCAACGGTAAGCGCAAGGTCCGCCGCTGCGACCTGGACGCCTGGCTCACCACCTTCGAGCAGACCGCAGCCTAGGAGGCCGACAGATGCAGACCATGGATGTGGTCATCTGGACCATCCGCCAGCGCAAGGGCCGCGCCAAGCCGTACGAACTGCGCTGGAAAGTCGGCACTGAGCCCAAATCGAAGTCGTTCCTGACCAAGGCGCTTGCCGATCACTTCCGCGCCGACCTGCTCAAGGCCGCCAAGAAGGGAGAACCCTTCGACACGATCATCGGCCTGCCCGCTTCCATGACGACGACAGCAGAAAAGGCCAGCCTGAGCTGGTACGACTTCTGCCGGAAGTACCTACGCATGCGCTGGAAGGGCGCCGCCGCCAAGACCCGGGAAAGCATCGTGGACAGCCTCGCAGTCGCCACTTTCGCGCTTCTGACCGACGAGGCTTCCGAGCTCTCCAAGAAAGAGATCAGAGCCGCGATGCAGTGGGCCCTCATACCGCGCCAGGACGACGAGGCGGCCCCGCCTCATCTCGACTACGCCGTTCGTCTGCTTCAAAAGGGCACCCTCAACGTGAGCGACCTCGCGGACCCGATCGTGGCGCGCAACGTCTGTGAGGAACTCACGCTCACGCGCGACGGCAAGCGGGCGGCGGCCGACACGACGGCCCGCCGACGCCGTGGCCTCAACACCGCCCTTGAATACGCGATCGACCTCGGCGAGCTGGCCGAGAACCCGCTCAAGCGCGTCAAGCAGAAGAAGGTGGCCAGGGACAACACCGTGGACCGGCGCTGCGTGGTCAACCCCGCCCAGGCCCGCGAACTCCTCGTAAGCCTCTCCTACGTCGGCAGCTGGCACCGCGGGCGAGGCCGCCGCCTCGTGGCGTTCTTCGCCACGCTCTACTTCGCCGGCCTCCGCCCGGCCGAGGCGATCGGGCTAAGGAAAACCGACTGCTTTCTGCCGGAGGAAGGATGGGGACTGCTCACTCTCGAAGTCACCCGTCCGAGCAGCGGCAAGCAGTGGACCGACAGCGGGACCGTGCACGACCAGCGCGGACTCAAGCAACGAGCGGAACGAGACGTCCGGCCCGTGCCGATCCCCCCGGAACTGGTTCGCATCCTGCGGACGCACCTCGAAGAGTTCGGCACGGCCCCGGACGGACGGCTGTTCCGCAACGAGCGCGGTGGCGTCCTCGGCGCGTCCACCTATTCGAGGGCCTGGGAAGAGGGCCGCCGCTTCGCCTTGACTCCGCGACAGGTCGCCTCACCCCTCGCTGGAAAGCCCTACGACCTGCGCCACGCTGCCCTGTCCACGTGGCTCAACGCAGGCGTCGACGCGACGATGGTAGCCGAGCGCGCGGGCAACAGCGTGGAGGTCCTCCTCAAGCGATACGCCAAGTGCCTCGACGGGCGCGACAGCCAGATCAACCGCCGAATCGAGGCCGCACTTGAAACCTGATCCAGTTCAATCGGTAGGAATCTGAACCTTGCCCTCAGGGTAAGGGTCAGCGAGGACGGGTGGGGACCTCGATGCGCAACTGGAGAGGCTGGCAAGGCCCGACGGAGGAGAGCCTTGCCAGCCTCTCCAGTTATCGCGGCCTTCGGTCGCCCCGGAGCGTGACCGCCACACCAAACGGGCCGTTGCCATCCTCCCAAGCAACCTCGTTGCGACCCTCGGTCGCCCCGGAGGGCGACCGATACCGCCGTGCTTGGTCATGAGCCACGTGCGCAGCGCGCCGTTGCGACCCTCGGTCGCCCCGGAGGGCGACCGCCACGCGGCCGAGCGCCACGGCGACGTGTCCGACCCCGTAGTTGCGACCCTCGGTCGCCCCGGAGGGCGACCGCCACCACTACCGGTCGCATCAGGCATAACACGCTCTGGCCGTTGCGACCCTCGGTCGCCCCAGAGGCGACCGCCACAGGGTAGCTATCAGGCCAGCCAGCTCGCTGGCGTCGTTGCGACCCTCGGTCGCCCCAGAGGGCGACCGCCGCATGCTGCGGTGGTGGCGTAGCGGTACTCCTGATTGTTGCGACCCTCGGTCGCCCCAGAGTGCGACCGCCACGGTGCAGGGAATACATACTCACGCCTTAGAAAGAGTTGCGACCCTCGGTCGCCCAGAGGGCGACCGCCACTCCCGCGGGTCGATCTGTCCGCACCGTGGGACGTGGTCGTTGCGACCCTCGGTCGCCCCAGAGGGCGACCGCCACATGGTGGGGGCGAGCCGGTCGATGTCGGGGGTGCGGTTGCGACCCTCGGTCGCCCCAGAGGGCGACCGCCACCCTTGCGCGCCCTGGTCGCTTCCCGGTTGGCCTTGTCGTTGCGACCCTCGGTCGCCCC
>NZ_JBEPDC010000031.1:75629-86095 GCF_040300065.1 Nonomuraea sp. NPDC000554
CCCAGAGGGCGACCGCCACCTGATGGTCGAGCACGGCACCCGCGCGGGGGAGTACATGTTGCGACCCTCGGTCGCCCCAGAGGGCGACCGCCACCAGGAAGTCGATGAGTCCACCCTGCCGGAGTGGTTGTTGCGACCCTCGGTCGCCCCAGAGGGCGACCGCCACACAGGAAATGGCTAAGGCCACCGTTGACACCATCACGTTGCGACCCTCGGTCGCCCCAGAGGGCGACCGCCACTCCTTCCAGCCACGCCAGGCATCCAGCATGCGCTGGTTGCGACCCTCGGTCGCCCCAGAGGGCGACCGCCACCTGCTCGCCGGTGGGGTCCTCGGCGGGCCCGCTCATGTTGCGACCCTCGGTCGCCCCAGAGGGCGACCGCCACGGTACAGCTCGGACAGCACCAGCCGCGGCACAGGGTTGCGACCCTCGGTCGCCCCAGAGGGCGACCGCCACCCAGAGCATGAGCAGGACCGCCGGAACGGCCGCGGCGTTGCGACCCTCGGTCGCCCCAGAGGGCGACCGCCACTTGGTCGTCGTGCCCAGCCCGACCATTGTCTTGGTGTTGCGACCCTCGGTCGCCCCAGAGGGCGACCGCCACATCTGACGCTCACCTCTCACAAGCTTGCTCTGTACGGGTTGCGACCCTCGGTCGCCCCAGAGGGCGACCGCCACCCGGGGTGATGGACGCCGACTACTCGATCGGCGCTCCCGTTGCGACCCTCGGTCGCCCCAGAGGGCGACCGCCACTGTTGATCAGCATCGGTTATCCCCTAGGCGTAGACGTTGCGACCCTCGGTCGCCCCAGAGGGCGACCGCCACGGCGTCTGACCAGGCATTACGCCTTGCCAGCACCTGTAAGAAGACTTGCGAATTCACTTATCAAGGAGCATTCGGGGTGATAACTCCTTAGGAACCTATCGCGTGTCGCGCGAGCACTTCAGGTTCCGAACTACAGGATGAGCGGATCCTGGTGGGGAGCGGGCTCGGCGACGCCCAGGCGATGCACGGTGGCGAACCCGTTGGACGGCAGTCGATAGACCCGTACCGAATCATCAGAAGCTTCGATAATCCGCGTCGCGGCGTCGAGCAGGGTGAGCAGTTCAGCGTCCGTGCAGGTGATCTCGAACACCGACTTCTGGACGCGATAGCCATATCCCTCGCACAGCTTGGCCATCCGCCGCAGCCGACGGCGACCCTCCGGTGTGGTGGTCACCACGTCGTACGTCAGGAGCAGCTGCATCAGCCGACCGTCCAGGGGATGTAACCAGGCAGCTCACCGCGGATGTGGCGGCGAGGAGGCGGGATTGGACAACAGGCAGCAGCGAGGCGGACACCTTTCGCCCAAGCAGCTTGTGGGGCCAATCCTTGTTCTTCCACGCCTGCCATTCGGTGAGGACGAGGCGGCGGCCGTCCTCAGTCAACTGGACCGCGCCACCGGGCAGCGTCTCGAAGTGCTCCTTGCTTAGTTGCTTACGGTTGAGGAGGTTGAGCGCGAGCCGGTCGGCGTGAAAGGGACGGAACTCTTCCATCAGGTCCAGGGCGAGGGCCGGCTTGCCGGGCCGCATGCCGTGGAGGAAGCCGAGGTAGGGGTCCAAGCCCACTTGCTCGGCGGCTCCGTGGACGAGGGCGCGGGTCAGACCGTACAGGAACGACAGCAGCGCGTTAACGGGGTCGGTCGGGGGACGCCGCGTCCGATTGCTGAAGGGTGCTATGTCGGACGGTATGCGGAGCATCTGCGCCAGCCCCTCGAAGTAGAGGCGGGCGGCCTGACCTTCAAGCCCCATGAGTTCGTCGAGGTTTCCCGCATCCCCGGCGCGGGCCAGGAGGTCATCGATGTCCTGGGCGAGCGACCGTAGAGAAGCCTGCGCCGGGGTGGTCGCATCGCGTGCTCCGCGCAGGAGGAGCTGCCGGGAGTTTTGTAGTTTGCCGGCCACACAGCTTCTGGCGATCTGCAAGCGCAGGTCGGGAGCGGCGTGGGAAAGGTGCTGGGCGTGGCGCAGCAGGACGTTGCCGCGCGTGGGTCCGTCGACCCGGCCGAGGAACCGACCGGACAGACTCATCCAGACCACAGATCGGCCATCGTCCGCGCACCGGGCGAGGAGTTCGGCGGACAGCGACACGTGACCGTAGACCACGATGCCATCCAGGCGGCGCAGCGGCAGCGTCCGTTTCGGGGTTTCCGGAATGACGATCTTGAGACTGTCGTGGTCGAGGTGGAGGCTGGCCCCTTGGGTCTGGACGTAGAGCGTGTTGAGGAGTTCAGTCATCCCATGCCGCTTCAGGTTGGGGGGTGAACAGCTTGGATGCGGCTCGCATGAAGGTGTCCCTGCGGGCGAGGACGCGCGGCATGCACATGTCGTGCATCGAACAGCGGCGGCACCGCTGGTCAGCAGCGGCACCGGGAAGCGTGGCTGTGGCCAGTGTGTGCCGTACCTCTTCGGCGAGCGTGATGACCCGATCCCGGGCGGCGGCATCGATGGCGACGGTGTGTCTGCGGCGATCCGCGGCAGAGTAGATCACTCCGTGCGGAATCGAGCGTCCGAACATGGCTTCCAGGCACATGGCCTGGCCCGCCACCTGTACGTCAGCAGGTCCGCCCGGCGTGTAGGAGCCCGACTTGTGCTCAACTGGGATGACGCGTCGGTCACGGTGGATCTCCACCACGTCGCAGACCCCGACCAGCGCGAGCCCGTCATGCCACACCGGCAGAGCCCGCAGAATGCGTACGGCACCGCGTGTCTCGTGCCCTGGGTCGTGGACGCGCTGGTGCATGAGTGTGCCGCGGATGGTCGCCGCGTCGTCGGCGTATCCGTCCTCTAGGAGGATGAGTCCGGCTTGGCGTGGACAGTAGGCGTGATGTTCCAGAGCCGACAGCGTCACCTGCGAGAGGGGGACGCCGTCGGCCTGCCGAGCCGGCCGGCTCACCCGACGACGCTGGTGAGCGTGACCCCGTCGGGGAGATCGTCCCGGACGGAGACCGTGTAGTCAGCGAACGAACGCGGAATCGGCTTACTGGGGTTGACCTCGACACCTTCGAACAGTTGGTGAGCCGGGGCGCGGCCGAACTGGTCGTCGTGGCTGAACACGTACAGGCGACGTAGGGCCATCTCACCGCGGGTCGAGGCGCGGTCGTGTTCGAACATCAAGCTCATGGCACGCCAGAACGTCTCCAGGTCCTGGCTGGTCACGCCGGTGCGGCGGGCCAGCGGGGCGCTGAAGTGGCCATATCCCAGGTAGAGGGCGTAGGGGATCATGTGCTTGTTGCCCATCTCGGTCGACTCGCCCTTGTCGATGTCGTCTTGGCGGGTCTGGGTGACGCGGGTGATGCCGTGCTCCTGAGGCAGGACCGCGTCGACGGACCGGGAGAAGGTGAGCTGCATCGGCCCCTGGACGCGTCCGCACGGTTTGGTGCCGGTGGACATGACTGCGCCGAACATGCGCACGTCGTAGAAGGTCTGGCACATCCACTGCTGCGCCTCAAGTTCGGACTTACGCCGCTGCTTGGGGTCCAAGTCCAGGGCGGCGTAGGCCCGCTCGTGCTGTGCGTTGAGCGCGACCCCGGCTTCGACATAGATGTCGTAGCTGGCCACGCCCTCGTTGAGCAGCGACACCATGTTCCGGATCTTGCGCTTGATCGCCACGTCGGTGACTAGGCCGTCGCCGGTTTCCGGATCGGTCCGGGGCATGCCTCCGGCGTCGGGGTCTCCGTTGGGGTTGCCGTCGCGCACGTCGAACAGGAAGACGAAGTCATGCTTGCGGGCGGGATCCAGGTGGACGGACATACCGAAGAATTCCTTTCGGGAGGAAGAGGACGACGGTCAGGCGGATTCGGACGAGGGGTTCTTGCGCGCAGCCGCTGCGCGGGCTGCGTCCCGGTCGGCCGCTCGCTGCTGGTGGTAACCGAGAACGAACCGTCCCTGGCCGACCAGATCCAGGGTGGCCGGGATCTCGGCGGTGAACTTCTGGAAGATCTCGTCCAGGCGCTTGTCCAGTGCGATCCCAGCGGCCTTCTTGGAGCCGCGCAGCCGCCGGAGATGGCCCGTGGCGTTCTTGCGCAGCATGGTGAGCATCGGCAGCGGCCTGCCCATGGTCGCGCCGAAGAACTTGTCCCCGATCGTGGTGTTGACGTTATCCAGCGCAGTGCGTTGGATGTCCTCCAGCACGGCGAAGACACGTCCGCACAGATAGGCGGGGTCGCGCGTGTCGAGATTGAGATGGTCCACCAGGGTCTCCTTCATGGCCGGGGTGGCTCGGACAAGCAACAGCCGCAGTAGCGCGGCGCGCGGCAGGTCCACACGGTTGTCGGCACGGATGCGCTGGATTAGGCGGGCCAGCAGGTGCGCGGGCAGCGGGGTGCCGTGCAGGGCGGCGGCCATGAGGTCACGCTCGGCCGATCGGGGTGCGGTGTCCTTGACGTAGCCCTGCTTGCCGTATCGGCCAAGCGCGGTCGCCATCCGCCACAGCGGTACCCGCTGCGGTCCTTCCTCCCACAGATCGGTCATCTCGTGGTCGGCGAACCAGACGTCCAGGTGCCGACACAGCTCTATCAACGGGACGTCGATCCAGTCACGGATCACCACGCGGCTCTGATTGGCCGACAGGGTCACGGCGTAGAAGGCATTGTCGTCCAACCAGTCGGCGCGCCGGGCCGGCGGAAGGTTCACCTGCTCGATGATGCCGTCGATGTCCTTGGGCTGGGCTTCGCGGACCGCGCCCAGCAGGGAGAACGGGGCGGGGCGGCGCAGCCACCACACCAGGACGCTGTCAGCGCCGCGGTAATGGTGCTGCCGGTCTGCCAGCAGGGCATTCAGCGCGGACATCGCCTGCCCGCCGCAGGAGTCGCAGATCGGTGTGTTGACCAGCTGGGTGATGCCGCCTCGCCCCTGGGCGGCCTTGTTGATCGACACGAGCTGCGCGTCCCGGCCGCGGCCACCCGCCACCGGGATACCACTCGGCTTGACCGGCTCGGGAATGGTGGCCAGCAACGGTCCTTGCTCACCGCACGACAGGCAGATTCCCTGACCGCTGGCGGCGCTCTTACGCTCACGGACGATCTGGCCCCACACCCGCACAGCGGACGGGAGGGCGTGCACCCAGCCCTGATCTGTACGGATCGCCACCACGTCGGATGGCTTGGCCTCCGAGGGGATCTCCACCTCCGACAAGGCGCCGCGTTGCAGAAAACGGACCACCGGTTCGGCCAGGGGTTCCTCCTTGGCCCACCTGTTGACCAGCTCGACGAAGTCCTCGGCGCGCCGCCGGGCGTCGACGATCTGCTTGTCACTGTCGTCCTTCGGCATCGCCAGCACGTACTGCAACGTGTCGGTGAGCAGGAACGGCAGCGATCCGATACCGGACCGCTGCACGTACGGCGTGTCGAGCGGCACGCCCGACTTGGCATCGGCGGTGCTCAGATCCACCAGGCGGCCTCCCCGCGGGCGTCCACCTTCGTCCAGGTCGATCGCCCAGCGCACGTTGCGGTTGCGGTAGTAGGGCGGTGGGAGGTCACATCGGTCGTTGGCGTGCACGGCGAGCTTTCTGATCAGCATGGGGTCACCGCCTGCCACCGGTACGCGTGCCGGCGCCGGGCAGCTCGGCCCCTTCACGCGGAATCATCAACACGCCCTGCTGAAGTTCGGCGTGGAACCATCGATAGCTTTCGCCGTCCGGGCGATAGCCGATGCTGTGCAGCATCACTCCGAGCACCTCGTCGTGCGGGATCGGCTCCCGGTCGGTCTTGGGGTGGAAGGAAGCCGAGAACTCCCGAACACCCAAGAACGGCTGGGAGAAGCATGCGCCGCGCTCGACTCTCCGACGGAACTGGTCGCGATACTTGGCCTCTGGATCGGTGGCGTGCTGGCGGAGCCGTACCTGGGCGTGGATGCGGTAGGCGACCTTGCGCAGGCACACCATGTTGCGCTGGTCGCGGTCGGCCTCGGCGTCGAACCGCACGGTGGTGTCGGTCATGGCCTCGCGCACCCAGGCCAGCGTCAGCATGGAGGAGACCTCGTTGCGGCGGAATGACGCCCATCGGATGGGCTCGAGAACGTCGATGCGCTCTATCTGGTAGCTGAACTCCGGCTTCCAGAAGATCGCCTCCAGTACGCCCTTGGCGGCCGACGGCGTCATGACCGGGTAGCTCATCCGCTCCGTCTTGAACTCCGGACGGGTGAAACAGGCGTATGGCGCCTCGACCTCCACGACGAGCGGCGGTGGCGGATGGTGAACGCGACGGGTGGTCAAAACACCAGCTCCTGAGGGTCGGGAGAGGTCATGTCGATACCTCGATGCGGGTGGTAGTCGCCGAGCCATTCGATGAGATCACCGACGACAGCGGTGGCTAGTCCTTCTTCCAATGCCTTACGCGCGGCACCTCGTGGCAGCGTGGCCAGATAGGGACGCAGGGCGCGCAGCTGGGCGCCTGCTCCCGGATGGCCGGCACGCAGGTGGGTGAGGATCCGGTCCAACTTCTCGGTGTCGCCGTAACGCACCGCCACGGGAACGGTCCATTCGTCGATCATGCGGAACAGCTCGGCCACGCGGGGGAAGTCATGAGCTTGACGCCCCTGCTGGATCTCCCAGCCGGCCGCCTCGACGTTGTGGAAATCGAACCTGGCCTTGTAATAGGCCTGCAACGCGTCCAGATCGTCCGGCGGGCAGTGCGCGCCGAACCTGGCACGGGTGGCTTCTAGCGCTGCGCCATAGAGCATGTCGGCCGCCTTGTTGCCGTCCTCAGGGTCGAAGATGGTGACCAGCCCATACGGCAAACGCCCGCTGCGGTTGACACGCCCAGCGGCCTGCTGAAGAGAGTCAGCGGAAGCAATCGCTCGAAACCCGGCGGGGAAGTCGAGGTCTACTCCTGCCTCGACCAGCTGGGTGCTCACCACCGCGATCGGCTCCTCTTCGGCAAGGCACCGCCTGATCTCGTCCAGGGTGTCGCGCCGGTGGGCGGCTGCCATCCGTGTCGACAGGTGGAGCGCCGGGCGGTGCCCTTCGACAAGCTCATGCATCCGGGCGGCGTCCCTGGTGGTGTTGACCACCAGCAGGACCTGTGGCTCCGCCGCAGCCTGCTCGGCAATCTGCGCCATCGTCGGCTTGGGATCCAGCAGCCACCGGTAACGCACCCGGTTCAGCGCCTTGTACAGCGGCTTCGGCTCGGCAATCACATCCCTGATCGGTGTCCCTCTCAGCGGGCTGAGCAGCTCGAACGGCGGCTGAGTTGCCGAGGCCAGCACCACCGTCGCGCCGAACCACTGCGTCAGACTCCGCAGCGCCGACACGATCGGAATCAGCAACCGGTCCGGCAGTGCCTGCACCTCGTCCAGGACGATGACCGAACCTGCCAGCCGGTGCACGCGACGCATCGCCGCGGGCTTGTGAGAGAACAGCGACTCGAACAACCGTATGGTGGTGGTCACCACGAAGGGTGCATCCCAATTCTCTGCGGCCAGCCGTTGCCACCTCCTGTTGGCGGTGCCGTCATCCAGGTCGATGCCGCTGTGGTGCTCCAGCACCACCGGATGCCCGCCCTCGACTTCCAAAAGGTCGCGATAGACCGATGCGTTCTGCTCGGTGATCGACATGAACGGCACGGCGACGATGACGCGCTTCATTCGATGCCGCTGGGCGTGACACACGGCGAAGCCGCCCGCCGCGAGGGTCTTCCCCGAGCCTGTGGGGGCTGGGATGCGATAAATACCACGTGGTCCCTGCGCGGCCTCCAGGCACTGCCTGTAGACGTCCTGACGCAACCCGTCGATCGGTGACTTCGGCCTGTTCTTGAGCAACTCCTGACGCCCCTGGTCGAAACGCTCGGCCAGATCAGCAGCAGAAACCGGATGAAAGGGGCGCGCAGCGCCGGCGAAATGCTCCTCAGTGTCTAGAAAATCCGCATCTACTACAGTGCTGTAGACCATACGAACCAAGAGGTCCAACGCGTACGGGTCCTCATTCGCCGCCTCGGGCAGCCAGGGAGGTAGTGCGATCTGCGCCGGCGGATGAATCTCCGGCACGATTTGCCCTACTTGCTGGACGGCCTCGGCGACCAGCGGATCATCGTCTGCGAAACGCAGCTCCTGTTTGAGGCGTACGGAGTCAGGCAATCCGCCGTGATGACCGAACACCACGGCCGCCATGATGCCGAAGCCCTGCTTGTCCAGCAGCCAGGTACCCGCATGCTTGTGCGGGACGCCCACCCGCCCACCGTGCCCTTCCGCCACGATCAGGCCCCGCTGCCACTCACATGATCCTTTTCCTGCATCGTGCAACAACCCGCAATGAGCAGCTAGCGGCCCCGCACCGAAGACCTCACCAAAGGCACCCGCTCGCCACGCGGTTCCCCGCAAATGGTCCACGAGATCATGGCGGAGCCTGTCACCGTCCCGGGCACTGTGCGCCCATAAGCGTTCGGCCACGCACTCCCCTTACTTGGAGAATCCCTGCGAGAGCTGAACTTTAGGAGATGCCACCGACAGTTTCGCCATGTTCCGCCAAATATCCGCCAACAACATCGATTACTTCATGCTGGACAGGGGCTGCCGCTCAGGCGGCCGACCCGACTCTGCACTTCTGCTTCCCTCAGACCAACCATGATCACAGGCCTCGATCGGGCTGCCCTTGGACCTGTACGAAGTTCCGGGCGGGGCTCAAAGTGGGTTCTCCTGGCATAGCGTTACGCCTATGGGCACTATCGACAAGTGGCCGCCTGAGCGTGCGGTTCGGAACCTGAAGCGCTCACGCGACACGCGATAGGTTCCTAAGGAGTTATCACCCCGAATGCTCCTTGATAAGTGAATACGCAAGTCTTCCTATCGGCGCCGTGAAGGCATAATGCCTGCTCAGACGCCGTGGCGGTCGCCCTCCGGGGCGACCGAGGGTCGCAACCTTTTGCCCTTCTACATTTGCGCTGGTCAGAGCATGTGGCGGTCGCCCTCCGGGGCGACCGAGGGTCGCAACGACTTGCCAGTCGATGGCAGGGTGAAGGTCGGCGAGTGGCGGTCGCCCTCCGGGGCGACCGAGGGTCGCAACATGTCCTGGGCGATGCTCTTCGTGCCCTGCGTGAAGGTGGCGGTCGCCCTCCGGGGCGACCGAGGGTCGCAACGTCTTGGGTGTACGCGAGCATCGGCAGTTCGGGTGGTGGCGGTCGCCCTCCGGGGCGACCGAGGGTCGCAACGCGTCACAGGCGATGGACGTGTACGAGCAGGATCCGAGTGGCGGTCGCCCTCCGGGGCGACCGAGGGTCGCAACGGCCCGTCCTGGCGGGCCTGGCCAGCACCTTGACCGTGGCGGTCGCCCTCCGGGGCGACCGAGGGTCGCAACCTGCTGTGCCGGTGCCAGTCGGAGGGTGGCCCGTGTGGCGGTCGCCCTCCGGGGCGATCGAGGGGCGCAACGGGCGAGCTGACATGGTCGGCATGAGCGCCTCGATCGGTGGCGGTCGCCCTCCGGGGCGACCGAGGGTCGCAACTCTTCAGCTGGCCGGCGTGCGCAGATCCGGCTTAGCAGGTGTGGCGGTCGCCCTCCGGGGCGACCGAGGGTCGCAACAGCACGGTGCGCTGCTCGCACACGATGGTCGCGGGTGGCGGTCGCCCTCCGGGGCGACCGAGGGTCGCAACTACGTCCCCAACATCATCGAGACCCTCGCCCGCGGTGGCGGTCGCCCTCCGGGGCGACCGAGGGTCGCAACTTCGCGCCGGTGAACCATGCGCCGATCTTGCCGGGTGGCGGTCGCCCTCCGGGGCGACCGAGGGTCGCAACTCCGAAGAGGACGGCTTTCCCGACTTCCTGAACTGGCGTGGCGGTCGCCCTCCGGGGCGACCGAGGGTCGCAACCTGCTCAGTACGGGCCTGACGCTCGGCGCGGGCCTGTGGCGGTCGCCCTCCGGGGCGACCGAGGGTCGCAACACCTCGGTAACCGCGCCGTGCAGAGCAGGGCGGGCGTGGCGGTCGCCCTCTGGGGCGACCGAGGGTCGCAACATCTCCAAGTGGCCGCGCATGGACCGCGAGCTGATCGCGTGGCGGTCGCCCTCCGGGGCGACCGAGGGTCGCAACACGAACATCTGCCGAGGCGTGCGGCGGACGCGCGCGTGGCGGTCGCCCTCCGGGGCGACCGAGGGTCGCAACACCGAGAAGCGCGGCCAGTACTGGCGCGTCCGCTGTGGCGGTCGCCCTCCGGGGCGACCGAGGGTCGCAACGTCTTCGTCTTCCAGGAGAAAGACCCGCCCTACCTGGGTGGCGGTGGCCCTCCGGGGCGACCGAGGGTCGCAACTACCTGCTGAAGGCCCGCGGCTACGCCAAGGATCTGGAGTGGCGGTCGCCCTCCGGGGCGACCGAGGGTCGCAACGATGCCGCACTCGGGGCAGACCCGGAGGGCGGCCGTGGCGGTCGCCCTCCGGGGCGACCGAGGGTCGCAACACCCACGCCGGTACGAGCCGTAGAGGCCGCGCCGCAGGGAAGTGGCGGTCGCCCT
>NZ_JBEPDC010000031.1:86195-131723 GCF_040300065.1 Nonomuraea sp. NPDC000554
CCGGGGCGACCGAGGGTCGCAACCAGAGGGGCCACCGCGGGAAGGGCGAGAAGGGGAGTGGCGGTCGCCCTCCGGGGCGACCGAGGGTCGCAACACCCACGCCGGTACGAGCCGTAGAGGCCGCGCCGCAGGGAAGTGGCGGTCGCCCTCCGGGGCGACCGAGGGTCGCAACCAGAGGGGCCACCGCGGGAAGGGCGAGAAGGGGAGTGGCGGTCGCCCTCCGGGGCGACCGAGGGTCGCAACATGACGGTCTGCCCCATGCTGCCCTTGATCATGTGGGTGGCGGTCGCCCTCCGGGGCGACCGAGGGTCGCAACTTCGGCTTCCCTGCCCGTGAGCTGGCCATGCACAGGGGACGAGGAGTTCGACCGCTTCCTGCTGCGCCCGCTCAACACCCTCGTCCAGCTCATGGGCAACAGCAGCCTCCGGCTGTCTTTAGGCATGGATCAGACCGATCACGGCTGGCCCACAACTGGCCCACAGCCAGCGAGCGTCAACGAGAACGGGCGGGACTCCGTGAGACTGGAGGCCCGCCCGTTCCTGCGATGTTTGCCCTGGTCAGCGGCTGGAACCGCTGGTCAAGATCGAGTGCCCCCTGCAGGATTCGAACCTGCGCACCCGGCTCCGGAGGCCGGTGCTCTATCCCCTGAGCTAAGGGGGCTCGACGAGTGATAAGGCTACCAGCATCCGCCCACCACTCGGGACAGCGAAAAAGTCCTGGCCACATCCTGGGAAAACCGCACGTGACCGCTCGGCTACGGGTAGCTTTGCGGCCGTGGGTGACGTTCTTGGCAGAGTACTGGTCGTGGACGATGACGAGGTCATCCGTCAGTTGATCGCGGTGAACCTGAGCCTGGAGGGCTTCGAGGTCGCCACCGCCACCGATGGGCAGGATTGTCTCGATCGGGTGCTCGAGGTGAACCCCGACGTCATCACTCTGGACGTGATGATGCCGTGCCTCGACGGGTGGGTCACGGCGGAGCGGCTGCGGAACGATGAGGCGACTCGCCACATCAAGGTGGTGCTGATCACCGCGCGGGCGCAGGATGACGACAAGAGGCGCGGGCGGCGCATCGGGGTCGACGCCTATCTGACGAAGCCGTTCGACCCCGCTGAGCTCATCCAGGTGGTCAGAGATCTGGCCGCTGGCACGTACGTCCCCTGAGCCGCTCCAGCCGCCGTGCTGCTGTTCCTGAGGTCTCAGGTGAGGAGGCCGTGTTGGCGGGCGGCGGCCGCTGCCTGGGTTCGGGTGGAGACGTCGAGTTTGCCCAGGATGTTTGAGACGTGGACGCTGACCGTCTTCTGGGCGATGAAGAGCCGGTCGGCGATCTCGCGGTTGGTGAGGCCTTCCGCGACGAGGTGGAGCACCTCCAGCTCGCGGGCCGTCAGGCCGCGGTCGCCGTGGCCGCCGGTGAAGCGGGCCCGGCGGCCGAACTCCGCCAGGACCTTCTCCAGGGGCGCGGCTCCGAGCTTGCCCGCCGCCTCGCGGGCGAGGTTCCACTCCGACTGGGCCGCGGCGCGGTCGCCGGACGCCAGAAGTGCCTCGGCGAGGCGCCAGCGGGCGCGGGCCGTTTCGTAGACGAAGCCGAAGTCGAAGGCCTCCACCACCTTCCGGCACAGCTCGACGTCGAGGCGGCCGTGGACGCGATACCACTCCGCCTCCACCCGCAGCGCCCACGCCTGGCCCTCCGGGCCCATCTGGCCGCGCTGGCCCACCGGGCCGGACGTCACCGCGAAGCGGGCGCGCTCCGCCAGGTCGTCGGCTCCTTCGGTGGTTCCGAGTTCGGCGAGGGCCCACAGGCCGGTGGCCGCGACGCGGAGGGTGCCCGCGCCGCCGGGGCCCAGCGCGGTCAGGGCGGCGTGGACGTGGTCGAGTGCCCCGGCCGGGTCGCCCTGCCAGAGGGCGTGCTCCGCCGCGAGCCCGCGCGACATGTAGAGGGCGAGCTCGTCGGACCAGAACGGGCGCAGCCACGACAGGCGGTTCTCCACCGCCGGCAGGCCGCGGGCCACCTCGATGAACAGCGCGAAGGACGACAGGGTCGCCTCGTGGATGGTGCCGACGCGGGCGCCGAAGCCGGCCGCGACGGCCTCGGCCTGGTTCCACTCCCCCGCCACGTAGTGGATGAGGAAGCGGAGGAAGCGCAGGTCGGTGCCGTAGGTGCTCCATTTGAGGCCGGTTTCGAAGGCCATCTGGATGCCTTCGTCGGCCACTTCGGCGGCTTGGGTGAGCAGGCCCTGCTCGTAGTGGATGCGGGCGTGGTGGAAGCGGGCGCGCAGGTCCATCGCCAGGTCGCCGCTGCCTTCGGCCATGGCGGTGTCGACGAGGTCGTGGGCGGCGCCCGTGTCGCCCTGGATCTCCTTGTACGTGGCGAGGATGAGCAGGGCGCCCACCTCGGCGTCGCGCGCGCCCACGGCTCGGGCGGTGTCGAGGGCGCGGCGGCCGAGTTGCTCACCTTCCCGATGCCGGGGGCTCCAGGCGATGCTGCGGGCGTAGGTGGCCAGGGCGCGGGCGAGGGCGGCCTGGTCGTCGGACGCCTCCACGGCGCGCTCCGCGGCGGCGATGGCGCCGTCCTGGTCGTCGAGTTCGATGAGGTAGTAGGCGAGGCGCTCGCTCACCTCGGAGGTCTGGGGCAGGGCGCGGAGCTGGGTGACCGCGCGGTGGTTGTCGCCGCTGTCGGCGGCCATGACGGCGCTGCGGAAGGCGAGACGGGCGCGCGACTCGCCGACCTGGGCGGCCGCGTCGTCGACCCGCTCCCACAGGCTGAGGACCTGGTCGTAGTGGCTGTGCGCCTCGGCGGGGGCGCCGAGGCGTTCGGCGAGTCGCCCGGCTTCGACGGAGGCGCGCAACGCTCCCGCGAGGTCGTGGCCCGCCAGGTAGTGGTGGGCGAGTTCCGCCGGTGAGGTCAGCAGCCGGGCGAAGTCGGCGTGCAGCCTGGTGCGCTCGCCGGGCAGCAAGTCGGTGTAGACGGCCTCCTGTAGGAGTGCGTGCCGGAAGGCGTAGCCGTACCCGTCGACGCGCAGCAGGCCGCGCGAGACGATCTCCCGCACCGCGTCCTCGAACTCGGCCAGGGGCAGCCCGGAGACCTCGCGGAGCAGTTCGTCCTCGACCCGGCGGCCGGCGACGGCGGCGGCACGCAGCACGCGCTGGCCGGCCTCCGACAGCACCTCGACGCGCGACATGAGCAGGCTGGCCAGCCCGTCGGGCAGGCTGTCGCCCTCGGCCATGGCGGCGAACAGCTCTTCGGCGTAGAAGGGGTTCCCGCCGGCGCGCGTGACGATCATGCCGAGTTCTTGGGCGTCGACATCGCCTAACGTCGCGACATAATCCGACATCTCGCCAAGATCCAGCGGCCCCAGCTCCACCGCCGTCACCGCGGGCAGCCGCTTCAGCTCGGCGAGCACCGAGCGCAGCGGGTGGCGGCGGTGCAGGTCGTCGGTACGGTACGTGCCGACCATGCACACCTGCTCGGCCTGCACCATGCGACTCAGGAAGACCAGCAGGTCGCGGGTGGACCGGTCGGCCCAGTGCATGTCCTCGATCACGAACAGGACGGGCTGCATCTCGGCGAGCAGCCCCAGCAGGGACCCGAACAGGCGCTGCTGGGTGAGCCCGGCGGAAGGAGCCGACTCCACCCCGGGCAGCAGCTGGCCGAGCATCGGATGGGCCGCCGCCGCCTCGCGCACCGCGGGCTCGGCGCCCCGCAGCGCGTCGGCGAGCGGCAGGTACGGCAGCGCGTCGCCCAACTCCGCGCACTGCCCCACCAGGACGTGGAAGCCGCGTTCGCGCGCCGCGCCGACCAGCTCGGTCACCAGCCGGGTCTTGCCGATGCCGGCGTCGCCGCCGACGAGCGCCACCCCGGCCGCGCCGGACGCGGCCGACTCGAGCACGCGCACGAGTCGTGCCAGCTCAGCACCACGCCCGACGAGAAGACCGTTCACGGCAGACACTATGCCATGCCCTGCCGACATCCCCATTGGCCCACGAACAGCGCTCCCGATTGGCCTTCATGGACGGACCAATGCTCGCATAAGTTCACGATTCGTGATCTCGCTGCCGACCTTCGTCCTGTTCCTGGGCGCCTCGCTGGTCCTCATACTCATCCCGGGGCCGAACCACTTCTACATCGCGGCCAGAGGGCTCGCCCAGGGCAGGCGGGCCGGGATCGCCAGCGCGTTCGGGGTGGAGGCCGGCACGCTGGTGCACATCGGGCTCGCCGCCGCCGGGCTCTCGTACCTGATCACGAAGTCCGCGACGCTGTTCGCGATCGTCAAGTGGGCCGGTGTCGCCTATCTCGTCTATCTGGGCATCCGCGCGTTCACCGGCAAGGAGAACGCGGACGCGGCACAGGCGCCGCCTCCGCAGCCGCTCGGCAAGGTCTTCCTCGAAGGCGTGCTGGTGAACGTGCTGAACCCCAAGGTGACGCTGTTCTTCCTGGCGTTCATGCCCCAGTTCGTCCGTCCGTCGGCGGGGTCGCCGGCGTTGCAGGTCGTGCTGCTGGGCGTCACGCTGCTGGTGCTGGGGCTGATCGCCGACCTGGCGTACGCGTTCACGGCGGGCGCGCTGGGCAGCCGGCTGGCCAGCCGGGCCAGGGCGCTGCGGCACTTCAGCGGCGTGGTCTACCTGGGCCTGGGGCTGGTCACGGCGCTCGCCGGGAGAAAATGACCGCATGGCGCCGAGAAAACAGCAGGAGATCTTCGATGCGACGCTGCGGCTGGTCGCGGAGAAGGGGTACGACGGGCTGACCGTGGAGGGGGTCGCCGAGCGTTCCGGCGTCAACAAGACGACGATCTACCGGTGGTGGCCGTCCAAGGCGGCGCTGCTCGGGGCGGCGCTGGTGGAGGCGGACGTGCTGAGCTTCGAGCCGCCCGACACGGGCAGCCTCCGCGGCGACCTGGTCGAGCTGGTCGAAGGCGTCACGCGGCTGCTCACCGAGCCGCCCGCCAGGGACATCGCGGTCGCCGCGCTCGCCGCCGCCGTCGATCACCCGGAGCTCGACGGACGCCGCTTCTTCGCCGACCGCTTCGTCCGGGAACGGGAGATCTTCGAGCGCGCGGCACGCCGGGGCGAGCTGAGGGACGGGATCGACCCGATGCTCGTGGTGGACCTGCTGGCCGGGGCGGTCTGGGTCAGGGCGGTGTTCAGGGGCCTGCCGCTGCCGGACGGCTTCGCCGCCGACGCGGTGTCGGCGGTGCTGGACGGCGTGACCCCCTGACCGGCCCGGGCCAGGGGCGCTAGGGAGCCTCGGCCAAGGCGGCGGGGATGCGGTCGAGCACCGGGTACGGCACCAGACCGTAGGCGTAGAAGTCGACGGCGTGCGCACCCGCGGCCTTGGCCCCGCGGGCCTTGGCGACGAGCCGGTCGGCGGAGTCGCTGTCGGGGTGGCCGGGGCGCAGCACGGCCCGCACCTCCCGGTCCTTGCCGACGGAGCGCAGGTACGCGCCCACGTCGTCGGCGACCCGCGCGGCGTCGCGGGCGTAGGCGAGCACGCCGAAGCCGGGCACCAGGTCGCCGAGCGCCACCAGGTCGACGCCCAGCTGCCACGCGTCGTGCGCCGCCAGCCCCGGCGAGGGCAGCCCGTCGGTGTAGCCCTTCACGGCCCCGGTGGAGTCGATGAAGACCAGCTTCGAGCCCTCTCCGGCCACGGCGGAGGCGACCTCGGAGACGAGCGTGGTGACGGTCTCGGAGCGGGCCCGGGCGTAGGCGACGACCTCGGGCCCGGCGTACGCGGTCAGCGCGGCCCTGGTGACCTCGCCCTGCGCGGGCGGGTCGCCGTCGAACACGCCGCCGACGATCCTGGCGCACTCGTCGCGTGCGACCTCGGCGTTCACTCCGAGGTCGGTGGCCCTGCGCATGCAGTAGTCGCAGAAGCAGAGCCCGAACAGGTACGCGTCCATCGGCCCGAGCGGGACGAAGGAGCGTTGCGGCTTGAGTGGCCTGAAGTGCAGCGACTCGGCGACCACGCTGTCGACGCCGAGCCTGGCCACGGCTCTGGCCAGGGCGACGGCGTACTCGCGCACGTCGGGGTGGGCCGGGCAGAGGTCGGTGAGAGAGCCGCGGTCGCCGAAGCAGTCGCGGACGGTCACGTCCGGATGTTCGGTGCCGATCGTGGCGTTGCGCAGGAAGACGGTCCATCCGTGGAGCTTGAGGGCACGCTGGGAGCACGCCTCACGGAGGCCGTCGAGCGCCTGTGGGTGGCCGGGCACGGGAGACAGCCGCAGCCCCGAGAAGAGGTCGTCGGGCGGGACGAAGTGGGCGCCGTCGTGGCGGAGGGTCAGGCGGGACAGTCCGTGCGGGGTGACGTCGCGGGAGCCGTGGTGCACGACGCCGACGGTGACGCCCGCCACGCCGTACCCGCTGATCCTGTCGAGCACCCGCTCGACGCCCTCGCCATGCAGGTCCTCGACGAAGACGTACACCGAACTGTCCACGGACCGACTTTACGCGCTCTTGTACGCCACGAAGTCGATCTCCACCAGGATGTCCATCAGGTCGGAGCCGACGGTGGTGCGGACCGGATAGGGCTGGCTGAAGTACGACTTGTACACCTCGTTGTAGGCGGCGAAGTCGCGCTTGAGGTGCTGCAGGTGGACGGTGGACTTGACCACGTCGTCGAAGCCCAGGCCGTGGGCGGCGAGGATGGCGCCGAGGTTCCGCATCACCTGGTGGGTCTGGGCGGCGACGTCCTCGCCGACGACCTCGCCGGTGGCCGGGTCGAGCGGGCCCATCCCGGACGTGTAGACGAAGTCGCCCACGACGAGCCCCTGCGAGTACGCGCCCACGGGGGCCGCTCCCTCGGTCGTCCTCAATTCCTTCTTCATGAGATCACCCTAGAAGTCGCCGAAATGCGTATTTATCGTGTCGACAACGCGGTAGTCCCGATCGACCACCGGGAGCCTCCGCCACTTGTCGAACGCCGTGCAGGGGTGCGAGACGCCGAACGCCACCAGCTCGCCCACCCGCAGGTCGCCGCGGACCACCGTGTGCTGGTCCTGCATCTTCAGCACGGTCACGCCCGGACGGCGGGGAATCGGCAGGCCCTCGTCGTAGGGCGCGTCGCGCTTGCCCAGCCCGATGATCGCCAGGCCGGGCTCGGGCGTGGACAGCACCTGCGCGAAGACCTCCAGCGCCGGACGCAGCTCGCCGTCGATGCGGTTGAACGGGGTGCGCTCGCGGTAGTACCCGTCGTCATGGGTGACGTACGCGCCGCTCCGCAGCAGGATGCGGGCCTGGGTGGCGACCAGCTCGCGGCCGATCACGTCGAACCACTGGCTGCCGCCGACGGACAGGATCGGGTTCCTGACGCGCAGGTAGGCGACGGCTTCCTGCAGCAGATCCAGATATTTCCGGACCTCCTCCGCCGTCTTCAGCGCCCCCTCGTACCCGGCGACCCCGGCCAGCTCCACGCCCGGCGTGCGCTGCACGTACCCGGCCAGTTCGACCAGTTCCGCCACCGTGCGGCACCCGGCACGCCCGCCCTCGTGCCCCAGCTCCACCAGCACCCGGAACGGACGCGGACCGGCGTGCCCGGCCAGGATGTCGACCCCCGCCGCCGAATCGGCGAAGCTCAGGAACTCGAAACCGGGATGCGCGGCCAGCTCGGCCGCCGCCCACTCCAGCCCGGCCCGGTCGACCACCTGGTTGGCCACCATGACCCGGTCGACGCCGAACCCGCGCACCAGCCTGGCCTGGCGGGTCGTCGCCACCGTCAGCCCCCAGGCGCCCGCCGCCAGCTGCGCGGCCGCGATCTCCCCCGACAGGTGGGTCTTGGCGTGCGGCGCCAGCTCCAGGCCGTGGTCACGGGCGAAGGCCGCCATGGTGGCGATGTTGTGGCCGAGCGCCTCCTGGTGCACGACCATCAGCGGAAAGCCGAGCTCTCCGTCGAGCACGGACCGGCCGAGGACTTCCTGCACGACACCCCCTTGTACGCGTCCGACCCTATCCTCATCAGCGCGGCGTGATCGCACGGCCCGGGGTGGCTCCCGTCAGCTTGCCGCCCGCCAGCACCGGCACCCCCGACACCAGCACGTCGTCGACCCCTCGGGCAGGCGTGCGGGGCACGGCGTAGGTCGCCTGGTCGGCCACCGTGGCCGGGTCGAACACCACCACGTCGGCCGCGAAGCCGCGCCGCAACAGCCCGCGGTCGCCGAGGCCGAACCGCCGCGCCGGGTGCGAGGCGAGGTGGACGGCGGCCTGCTCCCACGTCCAGTCGCCGAGCTCGCGGACGTGCTGCCCGAGGAAGCGGGCGAACGCCCCGAACCCCCGCGGATGCGGATGCCCACCCACGTAGATCCCGTCAGACCCGCCCGTGTGGGACGGATGGCGCAGCATCCGCCGGACCGACTCCTCCCCGGCGGGCCCCTCGTCGGGCCTGGCCGACACGCAGCCCGCCTCCAGCCTGGTCTCGATCAGCAGCCTGCGGCAGAACTCGGCCGGCTCCACGCCCGCCCGCCCGGCCGCCGCCACCATGGTCAGCCCCTCGGCCCAGTCGAGGCCGGGCGCGTGCGAGATGGTCAGCCGGGGCCAGGTGCCCTCCATGCCGGACCACCAGGCGTCGAGGTCGGCCTCGGCGAGCATCTCCACGGCCCGCTCCGGCTCGGCCCCGGGCACCTCCGGCGGCAGCACCACCATCGCCAGGATCGTGTTGCCGCGCAGGTAGGGGTAGGTGTCGAAAGTCAGGTCGACGTCCTCGGCGAGGGCCTCCTCGACCAGGGGGAGCAGGACGTCCGCGGGGCCGTGCAGGTGGGAGACGTGCACCGCGGCGCCGGACCGCTGGGCGATCTCGACGACCTCCGCCATGCCGGCGCCCGCCCGTTCGCCGTACGCGCGCATGTGGGTGACGTACGGCAGCCCGCCGAGCGGCTCCGCCAGAGCGGCCAGCTCCTCCGCGGTGGCGTAGCGTCCGGGCAGGTACTCCAGCCCGGACGACAGGCCGACCGCGCCTTCCGACAGCCCGCGCTCGACGTGGGCCAGCATCCCGGCCAGCTCCTCGCGGGTCGGCGCGCTGGGCGAGGGGCCCATGACGTCGTAGCGGATCGTGCCGTGCGGCAGCAGGTAGGCCGTGTTCAGCGCGACCGCGCGGTCGTAGCCGCCGAGCAGGCCGGCCACCGTCAGCGGGCCCTCGCCCAGCGGCCCGTTGACCGCCGCGAAGTAGCGCGAGGCGTAGGCGACGGTCGCGGCGGAGCCGGGGGCGAAGGACAGGCCGTCCTGGCCGAGGATGAACGTGGTCACGCCCTGGCGCAGCGCCGCCAGCTGCACCGCCGGGTCGAAGACGGCCGCGTCGCCGTGGGCGTGGCAGTCGACGAACCCCGGTGACACGTACCGGCCGGTCGCGTCGATCTCCGTCCCGGCCTGGGCGCCGGCGAGGCGGCCCACGGCCGCGACCGTGTCGCCGGTGATCGCCACGTCGGCCCGGTACGGGGGCGCGCCGGTCCCGTCGAGCACCTGCCCGCCTCTGATGATCACATCGAAAGCCACTCCAGGATTAAACCCGATGCGGCAGGCGTGGCGCGGTGCCCGGACGGCGTGGCGCGATGGTGACCGGGCTTCCGGGTTCGCTAGGAGAGGCGCGACGGTCTCGGCGCGCACCTGACCTTCGGGTCGACGGGCCGCTTGGCGAGGACGTCGCGCGCCTGCGACCTGGCCAGGTTCCAGCCGTTCCACGGATCGGGACGATCCAGCCCGTTGGCGGCGACGACGTCGCGGAGCACGCAGCTGCGTTGTGGCTCCGGCAGCCGGTCCAGGGCGGGGACGGCCTCCGCCCCGAGGTCGCCGAGGTAGTCAGAGTCGATCTTCGCGACGCCGCGCACCTCCACCTGGGTCTGGGCCACCTGGAGGTCCGGGTTGACGATGGCGAACGCGCCCAGGCCGAGCCCCGTCACCAGGACGACGGTCCGCGGCAGCCAGCCCGCCCTCCGTCCCAGCAGCCGGAGCGCGCCCGCCAGCAGCACCAGCGCGAACAGCGCGCCCAGCCACCAGACCGTCGCCTGCACCGACAGGCGCAGCCGCGACAGCCCGTACGCCTCCGTGTAGAGGCTCATGCGGTGCAGCGCGGACGCGAGCACCACCATGGTCAGCGCGCACAGCACGCCGAGCTGCCCCGCCAGCAGCCAGCGCTCGCGCCGCTCGGTCTTCAGCGCGCCCCCGGCGACCGCGACGATCCCCAGGACGAACACGCTGACCACCACGAGCTGGAAGAACCCCTGCCTGGCGTACTCCGCGTAGGTCAGCCCGGCCGTCTTCAGCACCCAGGCGTTGCCGCCGAACAGCGTGGTGATCTGCACGGCCACGAACGCGGCGAACAGCAGGTTCACCGCGGTCAGCGGCACCAGCCAGACGGACCTGCCCACGCTGACCTTGACCTCCGGTCCCACCGGGTCCGCCACCGGCCGGAGCGCGACCAGCACCACCGCGGCCAGCAGCACCGCCACGACGGCGAACAGGAAGATCCTGATCGGCGCGGAGTCCGCCCAGTCGGGGGCCGCGGTCAGGCGCTCCAGGTAGGTGGCGAACACCTTGTCGGCGGACGCGAACAGCAGCCCGAACACCACCAGCAGCACCGCTGTGATGCCCAGCCCCACCACCGTCGGCATGATCCGTCTCTTGGCTGTCAGCCCCTTCAGCGGCATCGCCAGGAACCACGGCACCGGGGCCAGCGCCAGCAGCACCGACACACCGCCTCTGATCACGCCCAGCCAGCCCGTCCCCGCCCCGGACACGGCCAGCGCGCCCAGCCCGGCTCCCGCGACGAGCAGCAGCCCGACCAGCCAGTCGGCGTCCCGGACGGCGGCCGTCGAGACCAGCCAGTACGCGGTCAGGCCGAACGCCACCGTCCACGGGGTCAGCCGTCTGGCCAGGGCGGGCAGCGCCGCCGCGCCGACCACCATCGCGACCAGGACGACGCCCAGCCCGAGCTGCGCGTCGGGGAGCGCCACCGCGGCGAACACCCCGGCGACCGCCGCGGCCGGCAGCAGCCAGCGCGGCGTCTCGGGCAGCTCGGGACGCGGGAAGAGCGGCGGCGGCACGTACGGTGGCGGCGGCTGTTGCGGGCCGCCCGCCTGCGGCTGGCCTCCGTACGTCGGGCCCTGCGCCCCCTGGAGTTGCGCGCCCGGCGGGTGCGGGCTGTGCGCCTGCGCGACCCCGAGCTGCGAGCCCGGCGGGTGCGGGCTGTCCGTCTGCGTGCTCGGTGGGTTGAGGGCTTGTGGGGTTTGGGGCGGGACGGGTGACGGGCTCTGATACGGGGACGTGTGCGCCTGCCGGCGCCCCGGGCCGGCCCCTAGGGCGGCCCCGATCGCACCGGCCAGCCCGGTGCACAGGATAAGCGTGACGAGCGCGGCCCCGGCGCCCACCATCATGCTGGCGAGCACCGCCGCGAACAGTCCGAACATGAAGCCGACGATCAGCCCGAGAACGGTACCGACGACCAGCCGCACCAGCGCCCTCCTCGACCGCGCCTCCCCCTGATGGGGCCCCACCTGGGGAAATGCGTGGACATGGTCTCCTGGGAGGGGTGCCGTGTGACCCGCCTCGGCGGGCGCCGTGTGGGGGTGCGCTGCCTGCACGGCTGTCCCTTCGGGACGTTCCCCGGGCGCGGACCTCGGCACCGGTGCGGCCGCCGCGACAGCGGGCGCCGTCGGCACGGTTCGGCCCGGCCACGGCAGCGCCCCCGTCCCGCCGGCCACTGAGGCAGGCAGCAGGGCCCCGTCGGCAGGCAGCACACCGGACACCGCCGCCGCGACGGCGGGCAACGCAGCGGACACCCCCTCCGCGACGGCGGGCAGCGCCTCCACGATGGGGGGCGGCGAGCCGGCTTCGGCGGCTGCCGCGCCCGGCTCTTCGTGAAGCGCCGCAGGCGCCGACTCCCCCTCAGCCGACTCCCTCTCGGTCGACTCCCTCTCGGCCGGCATCGCGTCGGCAGGCCGTTCCGGCAGCGCCCCCGGCTGCTGGTCGAGCTCCAATGGCGTGTCCGCCATCGTCGTCCTTCCTGGTAAGTCGACGACCATGCGGCACCCCGCGCAGTCGTCGATGCGGATCGAACCCCCGTGCAGTTCGACGATCTCCTTGACGATCGCCAGCCCGAGCCCGGCGCCTCCGGCGTCCGCCGCGCGGCCCGCGTCCAGGCGGGAGAAGCGTTCGAAGACCCGCCCCCGGGCGGACACGGGGATGCCGGGCCCCTGGTCGGTGACGGTGATGCGGACCCCGGCCCCCTGCGGCGCGCCCGTCACGCTGACCACGCCGCCCGGCGGGCTGTGCCGTACCGCGTTGTCGAGGAGGTTCGCCAGGACCTGCGCCAGCAGGCCGGGGTCGGCGCGCACCACGAGGTCGTCGGGGACCGCGGGCACGAACCGGACCTCCTCCCGCGCCAGCCCGGCCTCCCGCACCGCCTGTTCGAACAGCGGCGCCAGCTCCAGCGCCTCGGGCTCGATCAGCCGGACGCCGGAGTCGAGGCGTGACAGGTCGAGGAGCTGGGCGACGAGGCGTCCGAGCCGCTCGGTCTGGGCGAGCGCGGTGCTCATGGTCACCGGGTCGGGAGCGGACACGCCGTCGACGACGTTCTCCAGGATGGCGCGGAGCCCGGTGATCGGAGTCCGCAGCTCGTGGCTGACGTTGGCGACCAGTTCGCGCCGCTGCCTGTCGACCTCTCCCAGGTCGGCGGCCATCGCGTTGAACGCCCTGGCCAGCTCGCCGACCTCGTCCCGGGACGTGGCGCGGACCCGCAGCGAGTAGCTGCCCTTGGCGATCGTCTGGGCGGCCCTGGCCATCTCGCGGAGCGGCTTGGTCATGCCCATGGCCAGCACCTGCACCATGATCAACGCTAGGACGAGGGCCACGGCGATCCGGACGTCGCGGGAGATCCCGGAGTTGAGGCCGACCTCGTTGACCACGAACGCGGTGCCCACGGCCAGCACGATCGCCAGGCCGAGCTTGACCTTGATCCGGCCCAGGAAGTCGAGCGGCCTCATCGCCGGACCAGCGCGTAGCCGACGCCGTGGACGGTCCGCACCACGTCGGAGCCCAGCTTGCGGCGCAGCGCCCGGACGTGGCTGTCCACCGTCCTGGTGGCGGCGGCCTCGGAGAAGCCCCACACGTCCGACAGCAGGCGGTCACGCTCGAAGACCTGCCCGGGACGTTCCGCCAGGCGGCGCAGCAGGTCGAACTCCGTCCTGGTGAGCTGCGCCTCGGCGCCTCGCACGAACACCCTGCGGGCCGCGGTGTCGATCTCGACCTCCCCGACTCTGATCACGGTGTCCTCGACGGCCAGTTGGGCGGCCCGCTCCACCCTGCGCAGCAGCGCGTGGATCCTGGCGACCAGCTCGCGCATGCTGAACGGCTTGGCCAGGTAGTCGTCGGCGCCCACGCCGAGGCCGACCAGCACGTCGGTCTCCTCGCCCAGCGCGGTCAGCATGAGCACCGGCACCGGCCTGGCGGCCTGCATCCGGCGGCACACCTCCAGCCCGTCGAGCCCCGGCAGGAGCCGGTCCAGGATCACCAGGTCGGGTTCCGCCCTGCCGTACTGGATCAGGGCGGTCTCGCCGTCGCCTGCCACCCTGACGTCGAACCCCTCGGCGGCCAGCCTGTTCCGGACGGCCAGCGCGATCGTCTCGTCGTCCTCGACCAGGAGGATTCGTCGCTGCTCTGCCACGGACGAAAGCCTAGAAGTGGGCTGTGCAGACAGCACTCCCCAATTTGTGCACATCCGGTGCAGACTTGCTCGGGTGAACATCGTCGGATACCTCCACCGTCTCGGGCTCCCGTCCCTTCGCACCGCCCCGCCTTCGGCGGAGAACCTGCGCGCGCTGCACGTCGCGCACGTCGAGCGCGTCACGTACGAGGCGCTGGAGATCTGGCTGGGACGCACCACCACGGTCGATCCGCTGGAGTCGGCCGAGCGGATCATCGGCGGGCGCGGCGGCTACTGCTACCACCTGAACGGGGCGCTCTCGCAGCTCCTCCTCGCGCTCGGGTACGACGTGACCAGGCACGTGGGCGGCGTGCAGAACCGGGGCGCGGAGCCGGGCATCACGGGGAACCACCTGGTGCTGACGGCTCATGGCCTGCCATCGGCGGACAATCCGGGCGGCGCGTGGCTCGTGGACGTCGGGCTCGGCGACGCGCTCCACGGCCCGCTCCCGCTGGTGGAGGGCGGCTACCAGCAGGGGCCGTTCAGGTACGGGCTGCGCCCGTCGGAGATCGCGCCCGGCGGCTGGCGGCTCGACCACGATCCCGCGGGGTCGTTCGTCGGCATGGACTTCGACCCGGCTCCCACCGCCATGTCCGCCTTCACCGCGATGCACGAGCATCTGACCACGTCCCCTGAGTCGGGGTTCGTGCGCGTCGCCAGCCTCCAGCGGCGGGACGCGTCCGGCGTGGACAGCCTCCGCGGGCTCGTGCTGACGCGCCTGGGCGTCGGCGCGCACTCGATCACGCTGGAGACGTCCGGCGACTACTACGCGGCCCTCGCCGACGTCTTCCGCCTCCCGCTGGACGACGTGACGGCCCCGGAGAAGGACGCCCTCTGGCGCCGCCTGGACGCGGCCCACGAGTCCTGGCTGGCGGCCACCCCGCCTCCACCCACCGCGCCCACCCCCGCCGCCTGAGCAATCAATCCAGCCCCCGCCGCCCGAACCGACCGTCACCCACCCCTTCAAGCCCGCCCGAACCGACCGTCACCCACCCCTCCCGACCCCGCCCCAGCCGACCGTCACCCCACCCTTTCCAGCCCCGCCCGAGCTGACCTCATGCGAAAGATCGGGGCATTAGCGGAATGGCCATGGCTCTGCCCGGAGATGTGCCGCTATCGTGCACCTCGACATGGGAGAGACCGGGAAGCTCGCCGACCGCTACAGGCTGCTGAACCCGCTGGGCGGGGGCGCCGTCCGGCTGGCCTTCGACGAGGTGACGCACCGCGACGTCGCGGTCAGGCAACTGCGCGAACCAGCGGAGGCGCACGAGGCCGCGCTGGCCGCGGCGAGGCGGGCCGCCGCGCTGCGGCACCCGTCGGTGGTGCAGATCCTGGACGTGGTGGCCGAGCGCGGCGAGTTATGGCTGGTCATGGAGTTCGTGTCGGGGCCGTCGCTCGAACAGGCCGTGCTGTCACGCCACCCGCTGCCCGTGCTGCAGACGGCGCGGGTGGGGGTGTGCCTGCTGGGCGCGCTGCTCGCCGCGCACGCCGCCGGGATCATCCACGGCCGGGTCAATCCGGGCACCGTGCTGCTCACCACGACGGGCAGGGCGGTGCTCTCCGGGTTCGGGTTCGCGCACCATCCAGGGCTGCGCGCCTCGGCCGACCTGTGGTCGCTGGCCGCCACGCTGCACTTCGCCGTGGAGGGCCGCCCGCCGGGCCTGGAGCCCGCCGCGGCCACGGACCCGCTCAGGTCCCTGATCAGGGCCATGCTCGACCCGTCGGGCCCGCCGTCGACCGAGGTCGTCGCGGAGACGCTCGCGCGGCTCGCCGTGACGCGCTCGCTCGACCAGGTCATCGCCGCGTCAGGCCCGATGCCGCCCGCCCAGGTCGCCGCCGTCGGCCTGGACGTCCTCGAACAGCTCGCCGAGCTGCACCTCCGCGGCACGAGCCACGGCGGCGTGCAGCCCGCCAACGTCATGCTCGGGGCCGACGGCCACGCCACGCTGGCTCCGCCGCTGGCCACCGGTGTCCAGCCCGCCTTCACCGCCCCTGAACGGGTGGTCAGCCCGGCGGCGGACCTGTGGTCGCTCGGCGCCACCCTGTTCGCCGCCGTCGAAGGACGTCCCCCCGCCCCTGGCGCCCCGCTGACCAGGGCGGGCGCCCTCGCCCCCGCCCTGTTCCGGCTCCTGGCGGGCAACCCGGCCTACCGTCCCACCCTGGACTCCCTCCGTCAGGAGCTGCATGCCGCCGCCGACCCCGGCCAGCGGGTGTGACCGTTCTCCCCCGCGCCGGCCGGCCGGCGATCGTCACGATCCTCCCTGCCCTGGTCGCGGCCGTGCTGGGCGGCTGGAGGCTGGGCGTGCCCTCGCTGTGGCGGGACGAGTCGGTCAGCGCGCTGGCCGCCCGGATGTCGCTCGCCGACCTGCGCCGGTTGCTGGCCGACATCGACACCGTGCACGCGCTCTACTACGTCCTCCTCCGGCCGTTCGCCGCGCTCGGCGGGCCTCCGGAGGTGCCGTTCCGGCTGCTGTCGGTGGTGGCGTTCACGGCCGCCGCGTTCGGGGTGGCGGCTCTCGGTCAGCGGCTGGCCGGGCCGGTCGCGGGGTTGTCCGGCGGCCTGTTCTACGCGCTGACCCCGATAGCCGACAGGTACGCCCAGGAGGCCCGCTCGTACGCGCTGGTCAGCGCGGTCGCCGTGCTGTCCACGTGGCTGCTGGTCAGGCTGGTCGACCGGCCCACGCCGTGGCTGCACGTCGGGTACGCCGCCAGCCTGGCCCTGCTCGGCTGGCTGCACCTGTACGCGGTTCTGCTGGTGCCGGCCCATCTCGTGGCCGCCTGGCTGGCGGGGCGCCGGTCGGCCCTGCTGTCCGCGGCCGGAGCGGGGGTGGCGCTGCTGCCGCTGGTCGCCATCGCGGCGGGGCAGCGGGACGCGCAGGTGTTCTGGCTGCACGCCCCCGGGCTGAAGGAGGTGGCCGCGTTCCCTGTCGAGGTCGCGGGGAGCTGGCCGGCGGCGGCCCTGCTGTTCGGGCTGGCGTTGTGGGGCACCTGGCGGGTGCCGGTCGTGACCTTGTGGGCGGTCGTGCCGGTGGTCCTGTCGATGGCGATCTCCCAGGTGCAGCCGATCTACCATCCGCGTTACGTGCTGTTCGCCGTTCCAGGGCTCGCGCTGCTGGCGGGGATCGGCGCGGAGGCGCTGCTCCGCCGCTGGTGGCCCGCCGTGACCGTGCCGGTGGCCGTGCTGGCCTTCGCCGTCCTCACGTACGGGACGCAGGTCGCGCTCAGGGAGCCGAACGCCCGTCCGGACGACCTGCGCTCGCTGGCCGCCGCCCTCGCCGCCGAGGAGCGTCCGGGAGACCGGGTCCTGTTCGTGCCGCAGCGCTACCGCCTGTTCGTGGCGGTGTACGGCGAGCCGTACGAGCGGCTCGTGGACCTGACCCGCGCTCCCGGCGCGGCCGAGCCGCGCACGGCGGCCGAACTCGGGCAGGCACTGGCGGGCGCCGAGCGGGTGTGGCTGGTGTCGCCGCGCATCGGCCCCAGGTACGCGGACGACGAACGCTACCTCGCCCTGAAAAAGCGCCTAAAACCAGGGCGGACGCGCACGTTCGGCTCAATCCACCTCACGCTCTACACACGCGTCAATTGAGATACATCGCGAATGGAACCCGAGCCGGGGCCCCACTCGTTGGACTGGCGACGCACAATGTGGAAGAGGCGGGGCGCGCGCTCCGCGTTCGGAGGAAGTTGAGGATGTCGCCAGTCCAGAAGTACGCCATCGGCGCGGGCGCCGCGGTTCTGCTGTCGCTGATGATCTTCGGGGCCGGATGGGTCACCCTGTTGGTCGTCCTCGGCGTGATCGCCGCCCCGGTAGTCGGTTACCTGATGCTGGACCCGTCGCAGCGCGAGCGGCTCAAGCGAGCCCGCAGGCGCGGCATCGGCAGGTGAGGCGGAGCGGCGGAGGCTCAGGCGGCCTCCGCCGCGGCCGCGATGTCCTGGTGCACCCGGTGGGTCACCCGCCGTTCGATGTGGAACGACAGGAACGGCACGGTGCCGCCGATCATGATGCCCAGCATGTACTGCCAGGTCCAGCGGCCCTTCATGCCCAGGTTCAGGACGGTGACCAGGTAGATCATGTAGAGGAAGCCGTGGATCGGCGCGACGACCTTCGACATGCCCGCGATGTCGAAGCCGTAGCGCAGGACCATCGCCACGCAGAGCACGAGCAGCATCACGCCCACGACGTAGGCGAGCGCCCGGAAGGGCTTGAGAGCCGATTCCACCGTTAACCTTCCAGAACCATCTCAGGGGACTTGGCACGGTCCCGATCACTTCGGACGGCGTCGCGCACGAAGTGGAACCACATGAACACGGCGAATCCGGCGAAGATCCACCAGTTGGCCGCGTAGGCCAGGTTACGCCAGGTCAGCTCGCCGCCCACGACCGGCGGCGACGCCTTCACCTGGGCCAGCGCGCCCGAGGGCGGCTCTGCCACGACGTAGCCGTTGCGCACCTTCTGACCGCTCCACAGGTTGATCAGCTCACCGGTGGACACCGTCTGGACCTGACCTGACGGGAGCCCATCGGCGCGCCGCTGCACGCTGTCGGTGCCCTGTGGCGGGCGCAGCCGCCCGGTGACCGTGACCCTGCCGCCCGGCGCCGCCATCGGGCCCGCGGCCTCGGCCACCCACCCGCGCACGACGGGCATCAGCGTGCCGTCGTCGAGCCTGAGCGGCGTGAGCACCCAGTAGCCCTGGCCGCGCGAGACGTTGCCGCCGGGCGCGTCGACGTCCGGCCGCCTGTCGGCGACCAGCAGCTGCCTGGCCGGGTCGTAGACGCCCTCGGCCGTGACCCTGCGCCCCACGGACGTGCCCTGCATCTGCGCGCCCACCTGGGAGAGGGTGGCGACCCCCACCGGCGCCGGATCGGTCGCCGCGTGCGGCCTGCCGGAGTCCTGGAAGACGCCGAGTTGCCAGCGTCCGAGCAGGATGAACGCGACGACGACCCCGATCGTCAGCAGGTGCAGCCCCATGACGCGGGGCGAGAACAGGGTCCGGAGCATGTTTCAAAGCTATCCGCACGGTGGACCGGTCCCGTCATCAGCCCACACCTACAGATCACGGTAAAAGGCGCAAATGGCGCGAGTGATCCCGCTAGGCTGCTGGCATGTCTGACCAGCATATCGACCCCGCGGGCAACACTCAGCAGTTCAAGGCGTTCGCGCAGCGGTCCGAGCAGGAGGCCGCCGCGGCTCCGAAGAAGTCGCCTATCCTGCCGATCATCGCCGTGGTCGCCGTGATCGCCGTGATCGGCGTCGGCGCCTTCCTCCTGCTGCGCTAACCGCCTTCAGGAGGAGACACCCGCCGCAGCGCCGCGGCGGGTTCTTGGCGTCCGGTCGAGCGGCGTTCTCGCGGCCGGGCGGCTGGGCAGGCCCACGCCCCGCACATACCGTCCGGTCGGTGTGACCCGGCTCACCGGACGGAACCCCTGGCTCGGACGGGAGTCGCTGACTACATTGGACAGTAAGTCCAATAGTTCGGGGCTGCGGGAGGACCAGTGGTCGAGCCAGGAATAGTGATCATCGGTTCGGGCTTCGCCGGGATCGGCATGGCGATCAAGCTCAAGGAGGCCGGGTACCACGACTTCGTCATCCTGGAGAAGGCCGACGACCTGGGCGGAACCTGGCGGGACAACACCTACCCCGGCTGCGCGTGCGACGTGCCGTCGCACATGTACTCCTACTCGTTCGAGCTCAACCCCGGCTGGTCGCGGATGTTCTCCCCGCAGGAGGAGATCTGGGAGTACATGCGGACGTGCGTCGACAAGTACCGCATCGCCCCGCACATCCGGTACGGCAAGCACGTCGTCTCCCTGGAGTGGGACGACGCGGCCCGCCGCTGGGAGGTGGCCACGGACGACGGCGCGACCCTGACCACGAACGCCGTCATCTCCGGCATCGGCGCCCTCCATGTACCGTCATTTCCGGACATCCCGGGGCGGGAGTCGTTCGCCGGCCCGGCCTTCCACTCCTCCGAGTGGGACCACTCGGTCGAGCTCGCCGGCAAGCGCGTCGCGGTCATCGGCACCGGCGCGTCCGCCATTCAGTTCGTCCCGCGGATCGCCCCCGAGGCGGCACACCTCACCGTCTTCCAGCGCACACCCCCGTGGATCCACCCGAAGCCGGACTTCGCCCTCACGTCCCGGATGAAGCAGGCACTGCGGCTGCCCGGCGCGGCCAGGGCGGTGCGCGGCGCCGTCTACTGGGCGCTGGAGACCCGCGCGCTGGGCTTCACCGTCGACCCGCGCCTGATGAAGGTGCACGAGAGGCTCGCGCTCAAGCACCTGCGGTCGCAGGTCCCCGACCCCGAGCTGCGCCGCGCCCTCACCCCCGACTACACGATCGGCTGCAAGCGGCTGCTCCTGTCGAGCGACTACTACCCGACCCTGACCAGGGACGACGTCTCACTGGTGACGGGCGGGGCCGCCGAGATCAGGGAACACGCGGTCGTCGACTCCGCCGGACGCGAGCACGAGGCGGACGTCATCGTCTTCGGCACCGGCTTCAGGGTGACCGACATGCTCAAGGACCAGCGGATCATCGGCAGGAACGGCCTGAAGATCCAGGACGCCTGGCAGGACGGCATCGAGACCTACTACGGCATCACCACCTCCGGCTTCCCGAACCTGTTCCTCCTGCTCGGGCCGAACACCGGGCTCGGGCACCACTCGGTCGTGTTCATGATCGAGTCGCAGGTGCGTTACGTCATGAGCTGCCTGCGCCTGCTCTCCAGGACCCAGGCCAGGGCGGTGGACGTCCGGCCGGAACGACAGCGGGCGTTCAACCGGCGCCTCCAGGAACGGCTCGACCCGCTGGTGTGGAACGCGGGCGGCTGCCGCTCCTGGTACCTGGACGAACACGGCGTGAACCGGACGATGTGGCCGGGCTTCACCGTCGAGTACTGGGCGCGCACCCGCAAGGTGAAGCCCGACGCCTACGAGCTCATCTACTAGTCCTCATCAACTGGGCCTCAGCTACCGGGCCGGACCACCAGCGCGCTGCCGCCGCCGCGCCTGACCGGTTCGGCGACCGCCTGGACCTTCCCCCTGCCGAGGAACTCCAGCGCGGTGGCCGCGCCGATCTCCGGGTTCAGCACCAGGTCGTGGCCTCTGGCCTTCAGCTCGGCCCCGTACTTGTCGAGGAAGGCCTGCTCGGCCTGGGTCTGCGGGGTGTTGCGCTGCGTGGCCCGCGGCGCGGCGAGCGCGTCGGGCAGGTTCATGCCGAACTCGTAGCGGTTGACCAGGATCTGCAGCACGGTCGTGATGATCGTCGAGCCGCCCGGCGACCCGGCCGCCAGCACCGGCCTGCCGTGCTCGAACACCAGGGTGGGCGCCATCGACGAGCGCGGGCGCTTGCCCGGCCCCGGCAGGTTGGGGTCGCCGGGGGCGGGGCCGAACGTGAAGTCGGTCAGCTCGTTGTTGAGCAGCACGCCGCGTCCCGGGACGACGATGCCGTTGCCGCCGGTGGACTCGATGCTCAGGTTGTAGGCCACCACGTTGCCCCAGCGGTCCGCGACGACCAGGTGCGTGGTCTCGGGGCCCTCCTCGACGGTCGCCGTGGCGGTGCCCGACGGGGTGGCGCAGGGGCCGTAGTCGCCGTCGGGCTCGCCTGGCGCGGCCGGGCTGGCCAGCGCCCTGTCGCCGATCAGGCAGGCCCGTTCCTTGGCGAACCCGTCCGACAGGAGCTCCTTGAGCGGCACGTGCGGGAGGTCGCCGACGTACTTGTTCCTGTCGGCGAAGGCGAGCCTGGACGCCTCCAGGTACTCGTGCACGCCGACCTGCGGGAGCGCCTCCAGGATGTTGAGCGCCTCACCGACCGTGGAGCCGCCGGAGGACGGCGGCGCCATGCCATACACCTGCATGCCCTTGAAGTCGATCCGGGTGGGCTCGCGCGTCAGCGCCCGGTAGTCGCGCAGGTCGGACAGCTCCATCAGGCCGGGTCGGACGTTCCTGGTGGAGCCGGGGGTGACGGGGGGCTGCTTGACGGTGGCGACGATCTCCCTGCCGAGCTGCCCGTCGTACAGCCAGCTCGGTCCGCGCCTGCCCAGCTCGCGGTAGGTGTCGGCGAGTTCGGGGTTCTTGAAGACGGAGCCGACGGGCGGCGGGGCGCCGTTCGGCAGATACAGCTTGGCGGTGGACGTGAAGTCCTTGAACCTGGCGACGTTCTGGGCGGTCTGGTTGTAGAAGGTCTGGTCCACGACGAAGCCCTTGGACGCCACCTCGATCGCCGGCCGCAGCGCCTGCTTCAGCGAGAGCGTGCCGAACCTGCGCAGCGCCAGGTCCCACTGGGCCACCGTGCCCGGCACTCCCGCCGACAGGCCGCTGGTCACCCCCTCGTCGAACGGGATGCCCGCGAGCGTGGTGGAGGTCATCGCCTGCGGGGCCTTCTCGCGTCCGTCGACGGTGTAGACCCTGCGCCGGCCGGCGTCGTAGTAGACCATGAAGCCGCCGCCCGTCAGGCCCGAGGAGTACGGCTCGGTCACGCCGAGCACCGCCCCCGCGGCGACCGCCGCGTCCATGGCGTTGCCGCCCCGGTTCAGGACGCCGATCGCGGCCTTGCTGGCGTCGAGGTCGACGGTGGCGACGGCGCCCCCGTACCCCTCGGCGACCGGCACCTTCTGCGCGGGTTCGGCCTGCGTGGGTTCGGCCTGCGTGGATTCGTGCGGGGGTTCGGCGACCGCGGGCGGGGCCGCCAGAAGGGAGGTGAGTAGTGCTGTCGTTGCTGCTGCGGGAACGATCACTCGGCGCATGGTCTCCACGATGACTCAGGTACCCCCATCGTGGTAGGGCCCCCTCCCACGGAGGGATGATGCGCTGGTCAAGGAGGTTGGCCTAGCGTTGGGGGGTGCGCAAGAAGTCCGGCTTCGACCCCTACCTCGCATTGATCACCGCGGTCGCCCAGGTCGTGCTCTCACAGGGGGCCGCCTGGGGGCAGCGGACCTTCAGGGCGCAGCTCGACCCGCTGGCGTACGTGTTGCTGCTGGTCGGGCCGCTGATGCTGCTGGCCCGCCGGAGATTCCCTGTCGCGTCCACGGCCGTCGCGCTCCTGGCGACGTACGTGTACGTGTGGGCCGGCTATCCGTACGGGCCCGTCTTCCTCGCCCCGATCATCCTGCTGTTCTCGCTCGTCATGAACGGGCGCCGGCTGGCCGCCTGGATCCTGGCCGGGGTCACGATCGCGGTCTTCCTCGCCTACGCCTCGCTGGGCGACTCCTCGCCGCAGTTCTGGGTCTTCCACACGTTGGCCATCAGCGCGTTCGTGCTGCTGTTCCTGCTGGCCGCCGAGCTGGCCAGGACCCTGCGCGAGCGCCGCACGCAGCAGCAGCGAGCCGCCGAGGAGGAGGGCAGGCGGCAGGCCAGCGAGGAGCGCCTGACCATGGCCCAGGAGCTGCACGACGTGCTGGCGCACAACATCTCGCTCATCCACGTCCAGGCCAGCACCGCCCTGCACCTCATCGACGACGACCCCGAGCAGGCCCGCAGCGCGCTCGCCACCATCAAGACCGCGTCGAAGGAGGTGCTCGGCGAGATGCGCTCGGTCCTGAACGTGCTGCGCGAGGGCGCCCCCCGCTCCCCCACCGCCGGGCTCGACCGCCTCGACGACCTGGTGCAGCGCTCCGGCCTGGACATCACGCTCAAGCGGATCGGCTCGCGTCCGCTCCCTCCCCAGGTGGAGCGGGCGGCGTACCGCATCGTCCAGGAGTCGCTCACGAACGTCGCCCGCCACGCCCCCGGGGCGCGGGTGACGGTCACCCTCGAGTACGGGCCGCGGGAGCTGCTCATCCGCGTCACCGACACGGGGGCGACGGCGCCGGCGGTACTGTCCGAGGACGGCAGCGGCAACGGCATCCCCGGCATGCGTGAGCGCGCCTCCGCCCTGGGCGGCACGCTGTTCGCGGGACGTCTGGACAGCGGCTTCCAGGTCGAGGCCGTCCTGCCCCTACCCGAGGAGACCTCGTGATCAAGCTGCTGCTGGCCGACGACCAGGCCCTGGTCAGAGCGGGTTTCAAGGCCCTGCTGAACGCCCAGCCCGACATGACGGTGGTGGCGGAGGCCGCCGACGGCGCGGAAGCGGTGCGGCTCTCCCACGAGCACGAGCCGGACGTGGTCCTCATGGACATCCGCATGCCGGGCACCGACGGCCTGACGGCCACCCGCCAGATGCCGCCCGGCCCCCGCGTCATCATCCTCACCACCTTCGAGCTGGACGAGTACGTCTTCGAAGCCCTCAGGGGCGGAGCCAGCGGCTTCCTGGTCAAGGACACCGAACCGGCGGAGCTCATCCAGGCGGTCAGGGTGGTGGCGGCGGGCGAGGCCCTGCTGTCGCCGAGCGTGACCCGCCGCCTGATAGCCGAGTACGCGACCAGGGCCAAGGAACCGGTCACGACGGCCGGCCTGGACCAGCTGACGGACCGCGAACGGGAGGTCCTGGCCCTGGTGGGCACCGGCATGACCAACGACGAGATCGCCGCGAAGCTCTTCATGTCCCCGGCCACGGCCAAGACGCACGTGAGCCGCGCCATGATGAAGCTCCAGGCCCGTGACCGGGCCCAGCTCGTGGTCATCGCCTACGAGTCCGGCCTGGTCAGGCCCGGCTGGCTCTGAGCCACGCTCAGGCTTCCCGGCCGCATGCCGGGCGGGTGCGGGCGGCGTAGGAGCAGGCGGCCACGAGGAGGCCGACGCCCAGGCCGGCGAAGGCGAGGCCGCCGAACGCGGTCATCCACGCCATGCCGCCCGCGCCGGCGAAGAAGAAGGGGAAGGCGACGAGGATCCCCGTCCCGTACAGGGCCAGCGTGAGGCCGGTCAGCCAGGCGGGGATCAGCGGCAGCAGGCGCGGCACCCGCCTGCCCGACAGGAACAGCGTCCATCGGGGGAACACCTGCCCCCACCGGTACATCAGGCCCACCATCAGGAACCACGCCAGCATCGCGGCCAGCACCGTGAAGTCGATGCCGACCGACGCGAGCGCCTTCGTCACCCCCGAGCCGTCGGCGTTGGCCGCCCGCCACTGCTCGGCGGTCATTCCGAGGGCGTCACCGCCGAGGGTCCAGATGGTCTTGGTGATCGCCCACGGCAGGATTCCGGACATGCCGGCGTAGACGGCCACCTGGACCTTCGCCGACGCCCTGGACGGGGCCGGGTGCTCCAGCGGCCTGTCGCTGCCCCAGGCGTGCGCCTGGCCGCACCGGGGGCACCGACCGCGGGCCCGCCTGCGCACGGACAGGCCGGTGACCAGCAGCAGCCCGGCGCCGGGGATGTCCAGCAGCAGGTGGGCGAGGCCGGCGCCGCTGGGCCCCGCGCCCCCGATCAGGGAGACGAACTCGATCGGCGCGCCGAACGTCCCCAGGACGAAGACCGGGACGACGACTAGCAGTGTCGCGCCGGCCGCCGTCCGGGCGAACCGGCCACGGGCCCGGACGGCGGCCAGGCAGGCCCCGGCGGCCAGCAGCGCCAGGCCGGCCAGCACGAGCTGGACCGCGGGCGGGAACGCGTGATGCGCGCCGAGCGGCAGGGCGATGCCGCGCGCCACCCAGGCGAGCTGGACGGCCGCGTACGCCACCCCCCAGACCGCCGCGGCGTAGGGCGCCCACGACGGCCACCGGCGCAGGACCACCGCCCATCCCGAACTCCCGCGCCCCACCTGCTGGTTCGCCGGTACCGCCATCGTGACCTCCAGGTCTTCGTACCACCGACCCAAAGATCGCCTTTCGGACGTGCCGGCCGCCTCCCCCGCGCGGGCCACGGGCGTCCCTCGCCCGGGGGAAGGGTCAGGTGGTGGTCAGGGCGACCGTGGGCGACAGGCGGGCGGCTCGCATGGCCGGGTAGATGCCCGCGATCGTGCCGATGACCAGGGTCGCCGCGACCGCGCCGCCGATCGCCCACGGCGGCACCACCGGGGGCCAGCCCCGCGACAGGGCGTACCCGATGGTGGCCAGGGCGCCCAGGACCGCCCCCACCAGCCCGCCCAGGGCTGACAGCAGCAGGGACTCCGACAGGAACTGGACGCGGACCTGCCCCTGGGTGGCGCCGAGCGAGCGGCGCAGGCCGATCTCCTTGCGGCGCTCCAGAACCGAGATGACCATGGTGTTGGCCACGCCGACCCCGCCCACCAGCAGCGCCACCGCCCCCAGGCCGAGCAGGAGGTTGGTGAAGGCGCCCGCCGCGGCCGCCCTGGCCGCCAGGGCATCGGAGGGCCTGCTGACCTCGACCTCGCTCGGGTTCTCCGGGTTGACCGTACGCGGCAGGACCGCCCGCACCGCCTCCACCGACGTCTCCGCCGAGCGTTCGTAGACGGTCGTGGGGTGGCCGTCGAAGCCCAGGTACCGTTCCGCCGCCGGGAAGCCGACCAGGGCCGAGCGTTCGATCTCGGGGGCGAGCGGCATCGGGCCGAGGATGCCGATGACGGTGAACCAGCGGTTGCCGAGCCACACCTGGACACCGGTCCGCGCGAGGCCGAGCCGCTTGGCCGCCTCCGAGCCGAGGACGACGGCCGGCTCGCGGGCGGTGGCCGCGTTCAGCCAGGTGCCGTGCACGGCGCGGCCCTCCAGCGTGGTGAGCAGTTCGGTGCTGGCGGCCTGGACGGCGATGCCTCCCGTCACGGCCTCGGAGATGTGGTTGGTCCGCCGGATCGTGGCGTCGATCGTGCCGGTCGCCGAGGCCGTCTGGACCGCCCGGACGCGCTTGACCATGTCGAGCGAGGTCGTGGGCAGCTTGGCCTGCTCGCCGAAGAGCGTCTTGCCCGGCGCGACCGTCAGCAGGTTCGTGCCGAGGCGGTCGAGCTGGCGCAGGAGCTGCTCCCTGGACGAGGACGAGATCCCGACCACGGCGATCATGGTGGCGATGCCGATGGCGATGCCCAGCGCCGACAGGATCACCCGGGTGGGACGGGCCCGCAGCCCCGCCGCCCCCACCCGCAGCACGTCGGACGGGCTGAGCCGAGCCGGGGCCAGCCGTGTCATCGGCGGACCCCCTTCCGCGACCCGGCAGCCAGGGCGTGGCCCGTCATCGGACGGCTCCCTTCACGAACTCGGCCGGAGGGGTGCGGCCGTGCCCCGAGTCGGCCGTGATCCGGCCGTCGCGGACGCGGACCTGGCGCGGGCACCACTCGGCGATCTCCATGTCGTGCGTGATGATGGCGATCGTGGTCCCCCCGGTGTGCAGGTCCCGCAGGATGCCCAGGACCTCCGTGCCCGCCGCGGAGTCCAGGTTGCCGGTGGGCTCGTCGGCGAGCAGCAGCGGCGGGTCGCCCACCACCGCGCGCGCCACCGCGACCCGCTGCTGCTCGCCGCCCGACAGCTGGTGGGGCCGGTGGCCCAGCCGGTGGCCGAGCCCGACGCGTTCCAGCGCGGCGGCGGCCCGCTCCCGGCGCGTCCGCAGCGGGGTGCCGGTGTAGAGGAGGCCGTCGGCCACGTTGTCCAGCGCGCTCACTCCTGGCGCCAGGTGGAACTGCTGGAAGACGAAGCCCAGGATGCGGCCCCGCAACGCCGACAGTTCGCGGTCCGACAGCTCGGCGATGTCGTGACCGGCGATGCGCACGGTGCCCGTGGTGGGCCGGTCGAGGGTGCCGATCAGGTGGAGCAGGGTGGACTTGCCGGAGCCGGACGGGCCGGCGATGGCCAGCAGTTCGCCGTCCTCGACCGCGAGGTCCACCCCGCGCAGCGCCTGCACCTGGCCGTTGTAGGTCTTGGTCACCTGCCGAAGGTCCACGATCATGACGCGGGCACCCCGACCTTCATGCCCTCGCTGAGCCCGTCCCCCTTGACCTCGACGAGGCCGCTGCCGAAGGCGCCGGTCTCCACCGCCACGATCCGGCTGGCGTTCCCCTCGACGACCTCGACGCCGAAGCCGCCCTCGCGCAGCGCCAGCAGCGCCTCGACCGGCACGGCCAGCACGTTCTTGTGCCGCTCGCTCTCCAGCTCCACCTCGACGGGGGCCTGGTCCAGCTTCGACCTGGGCGGCTTGGTCAGCGTGATGTCGACGTCGATGGTCGTCGTGCCGTCGTCGTCCTGGCCGGACCCGGAGGACTTGGCGACGGTGCCGACCGAGGAGATCTTCCCGGCCGCCTCCTCGCCGCCGGGCAGCGTCACCGTGACCTTGGCGCCCTTCCTGGCCATCGCCTGGTCGGAGGTGTCGAGGTCCACGCGCACCAGCCGCCGGGTGCCGCTGACCGTGAGCACCGGACCACCAGGGGCCGCCCTGCCGCCCACCTTGGCCTTGGCGTCGGTCACCCGGACGGCGGCGGGCAGGAACACCACCTGCGCGGCGTCCACCTCCCCCGTCTCGGACAGGCCGCGGTCCTCCTGCCACTGCTTGACGGCCAGCCGGGTCGCGTAGCTGAAGTGGTCGTCCACGGTCAGGTAGTCGCCGTAGCCGAGCGCCTTGAGGTTGCGTTCGAGCTGCTCGACGTCCGGGCCGTCGGAGACGCCGAGCCGCAGCGTGCGGTAGAGCGGCACCGACCCGTACATCAGCGTGACCGGTTTGCGGTCCACCTTGAGCAGCGACCGGCCGCGGCGGATCACCGCGCCCTCGTCGGCCACCCACGTCACGGTGCCGGACGCGCCGGCGGTCACGTCCCGCTCGTCGGAGTAGGTGAGCCTGCCGTCCACCGTCTTGGTGTCGATCAGGTCCTGCCTGGTGATCGCGGCCGTGCTCGGCGGCAGGGACGCGGCGGGCGTCGCCGCGCCCGTGTCCCTGCCGCCGAGCACCGCGACCGCGGTCCAGGCGGCGGCCACGGCGAGCAGCCCGGCCACGATGGCGAGCCCGGCCTTCACGGCTGTTGCTTCTTCCCGAAGCCGGGCGCGAACTCCTTGCACGCCTCCTCGGCCGCCTTCATCTTCTGCTCGCCGCCCTTGCTGATCTTCGCCCTGAACTCGCCGTTGGGGCCGGGGTCGGGCATGTCGACGCCGTGCTCGCGCATGCAGGCGGCGAACTTGACCATCTGGTCGCGCTGCGCCTGGTCCATCGGGCCGCCCATCTTGTTGCCGACCGCGTCCTTCATGAAGTGCTGGCAGGCCTGCATCGCCTTGCTGGGGTCGGGGCCGCCCTGCTTGCCCTTGATCATCACCCGTCCGGACGAGTCGGGGTCGGGCATGTCCACGCCGTGCTCGCGCATGCACTGCGCGAACTTGAGCCGCGCCTCCTGCGGGTCCAGCGAGGGGGACGCGGACGCGGACGCGGTCGGCTTCGCGGTGCCGCCGCCCGCGCTGGCGATCCCGTCGTCGGCGGGTTTCGAGCCGCACGCGGCCAGCGTCATCGCCAGCACCGGCGCCAGCCCTGCCAGCATGAGCCGAAATTTCATGGCTTTCGCTCCTCAGCACCACGGGACGGACGCCCAGGTGCGGCCCCCACTCCAGCCCCACCGGTGCTAAACCCGAGTAAGGGAAGATCGCCTTACTCAGGCCTAACACCCGATCGGCCAAGGTCTGACCATGCGAGTGCTTGTCGTCGAGGACGAGGAACGGCTGGCGGAGGCGATCGCCCGCGGCCTGCGCCTGCACGCGATCGCCGTGGACGTCGCCTACGACGGCGAAGAGGCGCTGGACCTGGCCTCCTTCACCGACTACGACGTGGTCGTCCTCGACCGTGACCTGCCCGAGGTGCACGGCGACGACGTCTGCCGCGAGCTGCTGACCACCAGCTCGGCCAGCCGCATCATCATGCTCACCGCCGCCGGACAGGTCCGCGACCGGGTGGACGGGCTGTCGCTGGGCGCCGACGACTACCTGGTCAAGCCGTTCGCGTTCGCCGAGCTGGTGGCCCGGATCCGGACCCTCGCCCGCCGCTCGCCCAAGGCCGTGCAGCCCACACTGGAGCGGGCCGGGATCAGGCTCGACCCGGCCCGCCGCACCGTCACCAGGGACGGCAGGCAGGTCACGCTGAACCGCAAGGAGTTCGACGTCCTGCGCGAGCTGCTGGACGCGGGAGGAGCCCTCGTCCCGTCCGCCGAGCTGCGCAGGAACGTCTGGGACGAGTACGCCGACGCGACCAGCGGCGTGCTGCGGGTCACCATCACCTCGCTGCGCAAGAAGCTGGGCGCTCCCCCGGCGATCGAGAACGTCCCCGGGAAGGGATACCGGCTGTGAAGGCGATCAGGCTGGGCCTGCGTATGCGGCTCACGTTGCTGTACGGGGGGCTGCTGCTCGTCGCCGGGTCGGCCCTGCTCTGGATCACCTACCTGCTGACGGCCAAGGCGCTGAGCCAGCAGTTCGGCGTGGGGTTCATCCGGATCCAGGCCGGACTGGCGGACCCGTCGGTGACGCCCAAGGAGGTGCTGAAGAGCGAGATCAGCGCGCAGGCGCAGCAGGAGGTCGAGCGGCGGGCCGCCAGCGTGCTCGACGAGATGCTGAGGTCGTCCGTCGTGGTCATGGTGCTGATCGGGGTGATCGCGCTGGTGCTCGGCTACCTGGTGGCCGACCGCGCGCTGCGCCCGCTCGACCGGGTGACCGAGACGGCGCAGCGGCTCTCGGAGAGCACGCTGCACGAGCGGATCGCGCTGCGCGGCCCCCAGGACGAGGTCAAACGGCTGGCCGACACCTTCGACGCGATGCTCGACCGGCTGGGCCGGGTCTTCGACGCGCAGCGCCGCTTCATCGCCAACGCCTCGCACGAGCTGCGCACCCCGCTGGCGATCAACCGGACGGTGCTGGAGGTGTCGCTGGAGGAGCCCGAGACGTCGGAGGACCTCAAGGCGCTGGCCCGCGCGCTGCTCGGCACGAACGCCCGCTACGAGCGGCTGATCGAGAGCCTGCTGCTGCTGGCGCAGTCGGAGCAGGAGCTGGCCGTCCGCAAGCCCGTGGACCTGCTGTCGCTCGTCCGCACCGTGCAGGAGCAGCTGGACCTCGAACCGCGCAAACGGCAGGTGCGTGTCCACCACGACCTGCATCCGGCCGTCACCGAGGGCGACCCGCTGTTCCTCGAACGCTGCGTGTTCAACCTGCTGGAGAACGCGGTCAAGTACAACGTGCGCGGGGGCGAGGTGTGGGTGACGCTCCGGCGGGTGGGCGACCGGGTGCGGCTCACGGTGGCCAACACCGGGCACCTGGTGCCGCCGTACGAGGTGGACGACCTGTTCGTGCCGTTCACCCGGCTGCAGGGCGACCGCGTCCGCTCGGCCAGGGGGGCCGGGCTCGGGCTGTCGATCGTCAGGGCCATCGTGGACGCGCACGGCGGCGCCGTCACCGCCGAACCCCGCGAGGAGGGCGGCCTCACCGTCACCGTGACCCTGCCCACCCTCCCTCCGAGCGTTCCCCAGGACGAGGACCATCGCCGTCAGTCCAGATTGACAGAATCGGCGCTGTCAATCTAATCTGACAGCGTGGACATGGGAGAACTCTCAGAGCGCATCAAGTCGAACGACCCCGCCATGGGCCTGCGCGCGGTGGGCGCCCTGCACCGCCTCGCCGAACAGGTCGAGGCCGTCTCCGTCGCGCTCGCCCGCGAACAGGGCTGGACGTGGGAGCAGATCGGCGACGCGCTCGGCATGTCACGACAGTCGGTACACGCCAGGTACGGGAAGTGAGGGCCGCATGTTCGGCAAGGAGAGAAGCCCCTTCGCGAAGGTCGTGACCGCCGCGCTGGAGGAGACGAGACAGCGCGGCGACCGGCGCCTCGGCACCGAGCACCTGCTGCTCGGCCTGCTGCACGACCCCGACTCGCCCACGGCGCGGGCGCTCGGCGTCCGGGTCGCCGACGCGCGGGCCGCCCTCGACGCGCTCGACCAGGCGGCGCTGAAGGCGATCGGCATCGACGTCGGCGTGCCGCCGAAGAGCAGGCCGCGCAAGCACCCGGCGGTTCCGGGCACCGCGCTGACGACGAGCGCCAGAGCCGCCATCAACCAGGCCGTCAAGGCCACGACCCTGCGCACCCGCGACACCGCCCCCAACCATCTGCTGCTCGTCCTGCTCGCCCAGAGCCGCCCCGACCCGGTCGCGGAACTCCTGGACGAACTGCGCATCGACCGCCCAGCCATCCGAGCCCGCCTCACCTGAGGAGTGGGCCTGACGAGCGGGCCTGAGGAGCGGGCCGCTACCCCAGCGGGCGTACCTGCGGCGGGCCCGGCCACTCCCCTGGGCGGACCTCACGACGCATCCACGGCCCGATGCGCCCCGCCTGCCCAGCGGCGACGCTGGACCCATGAACACGATGACGCACTGGGGGTGGAGCGGAGGCTTCTGGCCGCTCATCCCGCTCTTCTGGGGACTGTTCTGGGTCGCCGTCGTCGCCTTCGCCGCCCGCGCGTGGCGCAGGGGCCAGTGGGGGCCGCGCCGGGCCGAGGTCCGGGCGACCGCGTCGGCGGAGCAGATCCTCGCCGAGCGATACGCTCGCGGCGAGATGAGCCATGACGAGTACTTCGAGCGGATGTCCGTACTCAGGGGTGGTTAAACCGGCGATCGGGTGAAACAACTGTGACTGGCCGCATCCGGCGCGCAACGTTACGTTGCGACCAGGACGTCACAAGGGGGACGAGGTGCAGCCGACCGCCCTGCTCGTCACCGGGCTCGTCGCGGGACTGGTGGCGGGCACCGCCTCCTGCACCGCCGTCCAGGGCGGGCTGCTCATCGGCCTCCTCACCCGCCCCTCGGACGGCAACCCCGGCTCTCCCCATCCCGTTCACACCACCTGCCAGAGGCCTGACGCTGAGCGTCAGGCGCCGGTCGCGTGGTTTCTCGCGGGCAGGCTGGCCGCCTACTCCGTCACGGGCGCGCTGCTGGGCCTGCTCGGGTCGGCCGTCCGCCTACCTCCCACGCTCCGGGCGGTACTGCTGGTGGCGGCGGGCGTCGCCGTCATCGCGTACGCGCTCAACCTCCTCCGCCGAGACCGCCCGGCGTGCGCCCCGAACGACCTCCCAGACGAGCCGCACTCACCCGGCGGGGTGGGACGGGCCTCACTGCTGGGGGCAGCGACGATCCTCGTCCCGTGCGGGGTCACGCTCGGGATGGAGATGGTGGCGGTTTCCAGCGCGTCGGCGGTCGGCGGGGCGGCGGTGATGGCGGGGTTCGTCGCCGGCACCGCGCCCGCGTTCGCGGTGCTCGGGTACGTCCTGCGGAAGGTGGCCCGTACCAGGCTCGTCAAGGTGGCCGCGGCGGTGGCGGTCGCGGCCGGGGTGTGGACGGTCGGGGCGGGCCTGAACCTCGGCGGCTGGCTGCCGACGCCACCGCTTCCTGCCAGTGCCGCCGCCACCGTCACGAAGCCCGGCCGGCCTGCCCCGCAGGCCACCACGTCAGGTCGGACGGCCACGGCTGGAGTGGGCGCCCCGGCCGGGCAGACCGTGACGATCTGGGCGACGAGCGAGGGCTACCGGCCGGGCGCGGTGATGGCCAGGGCGGGCGTCCCCGTCGAGGTGGTCTTCAAGCTGGTGAACCAGGGCTGCACCCGCACCGTCACGATCGCCGGCCAGGACCTCGCCCTCCCGGCCACCGTGCGCCTCCCCCCGCAGCGACCAGGCATCCTGCGCTACGTCTGCGGCATGGGCATGTACTCCGGGTTCATCAATTTCTCGTAGTACGCTCGGCAATTGCGCTCCGCACCCGAACGGTTACGTGCCACCCTGTGCCCATGGCGTGGTGGCAAGGTGAGGTGGCGCCGCCGGCCGTTCCGGCGCCACGCGTCGGCGACGAGCCCGAGCTGCTGACGGCCGCCGAAGAGGGCGACGCCGAGGCCGCGCACCGGCTCGGCAGGCTGTACGCCCAGAGCGGCGACCGATCCGCGGCGAGGCGGTGGTGGGAGCGGGCCGCCGCGAGCGGCAACGTCGACAGCGCCTACAACCTGGGCATCTGGCACGAGAAGCACGGCAGTCTCGAGGACGCGATCTCCTGGTACGAGCTGGCCGCCGGCACGGGCGACGCCGAGGCCGCGGTCAACCTGGCGACGTTGCTGCTGGAGCAGCGCGGCGACGTCGGGGCCGCGCGGAGCTGGTTCGAGAGCGCGGCCCACGCGGGTTCCACCCGGGCGGCCCGCAGGCTGGCGCTGATCTGCGAGGACGCGGGCGAGGTGCCGGCAGCGCGGGAGTGGCACCGCAGGGCGGCGGCCGACGGCGACGCCACGTCCGCGTACGACCTCGGCTTCCTGGCCTATTCGACGGGCGAGGAGGAGGAGTCGGTGCGGTGGTGGGAGTACGCCGCCCGCTTCGGCCACGCCGACTCCTCCTACTACCTGGGCCTGCTGCTGCACGCCAGCCGCGATCCGGAGGGGGCGGAGGCGTACTACCGGCTGGCCGCCAGGTCCGAGCATCCCGGCGCGGCGTCCCAGCTGGGGAGCATCGCGCTCGGCCACGGCGATCTGCGGACGGCGCGCGCCTGGTTCGAGCGGGCCGCGAACGCCGGGCGCCTGGAGGACCAGCGGATGGCCGGGTTCGTCTGCCTGGAGCTGGACGATCCCCAGAGCGCCAGCCACTGGTTCGGCAGGGCGGCGTGCAGCGGCGACGCCGAGTCGGCGTTCGACTTCGGGCTGCTGCTGATCGCCGAGTTCGACGACCTGGGCGGCGGGCAGCACTGGTTCCGCCAGGCGGCGCTGGCCGGGCACCATCAGGCCGCCGTGGAGCTCGGCGGGCTGCTCGTGGCGGCGGGGCGGGAGAGCGAGGCGCGGCAGTGGCCGGCCGCACCCCTGGCCGATCCGCCTCCGCCGGCCTGGGACCGTCCGGCCGAGCCGGAGCTGGTCGCGCGGGCGGAGCTGGCCTCGGCGGCGACCGGGCGCAGAGGCGGCGTGCCGCTGCCCGTGCCGGAGCTGACAGAGTTGCTCAGCACCTGGGACCTCGTGACCAGGCCGTTGCACGACCCCGCCGAGGTGCTGTCGTGGCTGGTGGAGCGGAGCGGGCTGCACCGGAGCGCCGTGGAGCACCTGGCGTCGGTGCGCAGCACGCTGTTGCGTCCCGGTAGCGCACCGTGGCCGAGCCCGGGCGAGATCGCCCACGTGCTGACCACGGCCCGCCTCCTGCGGCAGCGGCTGGGCGTGCGTTAACGCTGGCCGAGGTGGAACAGGTTGCCCTCGTCGTCCTTGAAGACGGCTGACCAGCCCCAGTGCTCCTGCTTGGGCGGCTGGGTGAACTCGACGCCGCGGGCGCTGAGCTCCTCGTGGGCCTTGACGATGTCGTCGGCGTGGAAGAGGACGTAGTTGGGCCGGTCGGTGTCGAGCTTCGGCCAGCCGGGGCCCGCCTTCATGATCGCCATCCTGGCTCCGTCACCGGGCGGTTCGATCTCGATCCATCGGTCCTGTCCGTAGGGCAGGTCCCTGGTGACGGTGCAGCCCACCTTCCCGACCCAGAAGTCGACGGCCTTCTGCTGGTCGTCGACGTAGAGCGCGACCTGGCTGATTCCAAGTGCCATGAGAAACCTCCTTGTATCCAAAACGGATATAACCAGGATGGTGTTATCGTGTCAATCGTGCTGACGGCTGCCGGATTCCACGTGCTCCTCGCGCTGGCCAGTGGCCCCGGGCACGGATACGCGGTGATGCGGTTCGTCGAGGAGATCAGCGAGGGGGCGGTCAGGCTGGGCCCCGGCACGCTCTACCGGACCATCAGCAGGCTCGTCGCCGACGGGCTGGTCGAGGAGTCCGAAGGGGGCGACCCGGCGGCGCCGCACGACGCGAGGCGCCGCTACTACCGGCTGACACCCAAGGGCGAGCAGGCCGCACGCGCCGAGGCCGCGCTGATGGCGCGGATGGTGGGGGCGGCGCGAGAGGCAGGTCTGATCACGTGACATCGCTGCGGCCGCAGGGCCTGAGCCCGCACCTGTTCGTGCGCGACGCCGAGGCGGCGATCGGCTTCTACCGGCGCGGCCTCGGCGCGGTGGAGGTGTTCCGCAACACGCTGCCCAACGGCGTGATCCTCTTCGTCGAGTTGCAGCTCGGCGCGGGGCGGCTGCTGGTGAGCGAGGAGACACCGGAGCTCGGCGCGCCGGCCCCGCCGACGCTGGGCGGCAGCCCGGTGCTGATCCTGCTGGAGGTGGACGACCCCGACGGAGTGGCCCGGCAGGCCCTGGACGCGGGGGCGGAGGTGGAGATGCCGGTGCAGGAGATGTTCTGGGGCGAGCGCTACGGCGTGCTGCGCGACCCGTTCGGGCACCGGTGGGCGGTCACGACCGCGAGGGAGCAGCTCACGCCCGACGACATCATGGGGCAGACGCCCGGAGACGTGACGTAGGGGCGCGGCGGCGTCCGCACCCCTACCAGATCAGGCCGCGAGGATGTCGGCGACCGGGATGTACGGCAGCGCGAGCGCGCTGGCGACCGGCTCGTTGGTGAGCTTGCCGTCGTGGGTGTTGAGGCCGCCCGCGAGGCCGGCGTCGGCCCGGAGGGCCTCCTTCCAGCCCAGGTTGGCCAGCTTGACCGCGTACGGGAGGGTCGCGTTGGTCAGCGCGTAGGTGGACGTGTTGGCCACCGAGCCCGGCATGTTGGCCACGCAGTAGAAGATCGACTCGTGCACCTTGTAGGTGGGGTCGGCGTGCGTGGTCGGACGCGAGTCCTCGAAGCAGCCGCCCTGGTCGATGGCGATGTCGACGAGCACGGAGCCCGGCTTCATCCGCGAGACCAGGTCGTTGGAGACCAGCGTCGGAGCCTTGGCGCCGGGGATGAGGACCGCGCCGATGACCAGGTCGGCCTGCAGGACCTCCTGCTCGATGGCGTACGAGGTGGAGACGAGCGTCTTGAGGCGTCCCTGGTAGATGGCGTCGATGAAGCGCAGCCGGTCGACGTTGGTGTCGAGGACGGTGACGTCCGCGCCCATGCCGACGGCGATCTGCGCCGCGTTCAGCCCGGACACGCCGCCGCCGATCACGACGACCTTCGCCGGGGCCACGCCGGGGACGCCGCCGGGCAGCACGCCGCGCCCGCCATTGAAGCGCATCAGGTTGTACGCGCCGACCTGGGGCGCGAGCCGGCCAGCCACCTCGGACATCGGGGCGAGCAGCGGCAGCGCGTTGCCCACCTGCACGGTCTCGTAGGCGATGCCGGTGCTCCGCGCGCCGAGCAGCGCGTCGGTGCACGGCCGGGACGCGGCCAGGTGCAGGTACGTGAAGAGCACCAGGCCCTCGCGCAGCCGGTGGTACTCCTCCGCGACCGGCTCCTTGACCTTGAGCACCATGTCGGCCTGGGCCCAGACCGCGTCGGCGGTGTCGAGGATCTTCGCGCCCGCCGCGAGGTACTCCTCGTCCGTGATCTGCGAGCCCAGGCCCGCACCTCGCTGGACGGTCACGTCGTGGCCGTTGCGGACCAGTTCGTGCACGCCTGCCGGGGTGGCGGCGACGCGGTACTCGTGGTTCTTGACCTCGGCAGGCACGCCGATCTTCATGGCCGATTCCTTTCAGGAAAGATCCGGCACGGCGGGTCGCCGTGCCGGATGGGAGGTGTTTAGAGGCGAGCCCACGCTTCGGTGAGCACGTTGCGGAGGATCGACCCGATCTCGTCGAACTCCTTCGGACCGGCGATCAGCGGGGGCGCGAGCTGGATGACGGGGTCGCCACGGTCGTCGGCGCGGCAGTAGAGGCCCGCGTCGAACAACGCCTTCGACAGGAAGCCGCGCAGCAGCCGCTCGGACTCCTCGGCGTCGAACGTCTCCTTGGTGGCCTTGTCCTTGACCAGCTCGATGCCCCAGAAGTAGCCGGACCCCCGGACGTCGCCGACGATCGGCAGGTCGCGCAGGCCGTCCAGGGTGGCCTGGAAGAGCGGCTCGTTCTTGGTGACGTGGCCGAGCAGGTCCTCGCGCTCGAAGATGTCCAGGTTGGCCAGGGCGACGGCCGCGGAGACGGGGTGGCCGCCGAAGGTGTAGCCGTGGGCGAACATGTTGTCGCCGTCCTTGAACGGCTCGAACAGCCGCTCGTGCGCGATCATCGCGCCGATCGGGGAGTAGCCGCTGGTCAGCCCCTTCGCGCAGGTGATGATGTCGGGGACGTAGTCGAACTTCTGGCCGCCGAACATGGTGCCGAGACGGCCGAAGGCGCAGATGACCTCGTCCGAGACGAGCAGCACGTCGTACTCGTCGCAGATCTCGCGCAGCCGCTGCCAGTAGCCGGGAGGCGGCGGGAAGCAGCCGCCCGCGTTCTGCACGGGCTCGGCGAAGACGGCGGCCACCGTGTCGGGGCCCTCCATCTCGATGGCGCGGGCGACGCGTTCTGCGGCCCAGATGCCGTACTCCTCGGGCGTCATGCCCTTGACGCCGGTGATCTCGTCGGCGCGGTAGTGGTTGGTGTTCGGCACCCGGACGGAGCCCGGCACGAGCGGCTCGAACATCTGCTTGAACGCGGGGATGCCGGTGATCGACAGGGCGCCCTGCGGGGTGCCGTGGTAGGCGATCTGGCGGCTGATGACCTTGTGCTTGAGGGGCTTGCCGACGAGCTTGTAGTACTGCTTGGCCAGCTTCCAGGCGGTCTCGACCGCCTCGCCGCCGCCGGTGGTGAAGAAGACGCGGTTCAGCTCGCCAGGGGCCTGCTCGGCCAGGCGCTGGGCCAGCTCGGCGGCCTTCGGGTGCGCGTAGGACCAGAGCGGGAAGAAGGCCAGCTCCTGGGCCTGCTTGGCGGCGGCTTCGGCCAGCTCGTGGCGTCCGTGGCCCACCTGGACCACGAAGAGCCCGGCCAGGCCGTCGAGGTAGCGCTTGCCGTGGATGTCGTAGATGTACGACCCCTCACCGCGGACGATGGTCGGGATCTCGGTCTGCTGATAGGCGCTGTGCCTGGTGAAGTGCAACCACAGGTTGTCCTGAGCGGCCTTCAGGACGTCTTTTTCCGGCTGCGTCATGGTTATCTTCCCTCGTGTCTGAGCTTCCCACAGTCTCCCTGTTCACCTGCGGTTTGCCAAGGGAAAGCGTCGCAACACTATGCAAGAAATCCGAGATCCGCAGAAGCGCTATGTAAGCGCTACGAAATCCGCAGGTAGATTAGCCCGCGGGTCAAGGGGTTTCCAGCAACGCGGAACCGTCTGTGATCCAATGAGACGTTAACTATCGAGAACGACCCGGGGGACCGTCCCGTGACTCCTGACCAGATCGAGAGCGCAGTCGCAGCCGCGATGCCTCAGGCCGTCGAGGAACTGAAGCGGCTTGCCGCCATTCCCTCGGTGGCCTTCCCCGGGCATCCCGAGGAGCCCGTCTACGCCGCCGCCGCCGCGACCGAGGAGCTGCTGCGCAGCACCGGGCTCGCGCGCGTCCAGCAGATCCCCGTCGACGGCAGCTTCCCCGCCGTGTACGGCGAGTCGCCCGCCCCGCCCGGGATGCCCACCGTGTTGCTGTACGCCCACTACGACGTCCAGCCCGCCGGTGACCCCGCCGCCTGGCGCACCCCGCCCTTCGAGCCCACCCTGATCGACGGCCAGCTCTACGGCAGGGGCACCGCCGACGACAAGTCGGGCGTCATCTCCCACGTCACCGCGCTGCGTACGTTCCAGGGCCGCTTCCCCATCGGCATCAAGGTCATCATCGAGGGCCAGGAGGAGTACGCGGGCGAGCGCCTGGAGGCGTTCGTCGAGCGCAACCCCGACCTGCTGCGGGCCGACGCCATCGTGGTGGCCGACTGCGGCAACCCGCGTGTCGGCGACCCGGCCGTCACCACGTCCCTGCGCGGCATGGCGGCCTTCACCGTCGAGGTGCGCACGCTGCGCGAGCCGGTGCACAGCGGCTCCTTCGGCGGCGCCGCACCCGACGCGCTCGCTGCGCTCATGCGCATGCTGACCGCGCTGCACGACGACAACGGCGACATCCGCGTCCCCGGCCTGCCGAGGGGCGGCTTCCTCGGCCAGGGCCCGTCGGAGGAGGAGTTCCGCAAGACGGCGGGCGTCCTCGACGGCGTGTCGCTGGTGGGCTCGGGCTCGCTCGCCGACCGCCTGTGGTCCTCCTACGCGATCACGGTGACGGGCCTGGACGTGCCCACGGTCTCCGGCGCGATCAACGCCGTGCAGCCCGCGGCCAGGGCCAGGGTCACGGTCCGCGTCCCTCCGGCGGGCGACCCCAAGACCACGGTCGACGCGGTGGTGGACTTCCTGCGGCAGGTGGCGCCGTGGGGTGTGCAGGTGTCGTTCGGCGACTTCACCGTGGGCTCCGGCTTCCAGGCCGACTCGGGCGGCAAGGCCAGGTCGGCGCTCAACCGCGCCATGGAGCGCGCGTTCGGCCGCCCGCCGCGGGACGTGGGCGCGGGCGGCTCGATCCCCCTGGTCAGCACCCTGCTCAAGCAGTTCCCCGCGGCGGAGATCCTGCTGTTCGGCGCGGAGGACGAGGACGCGGCCATCCACGCGCCCAACGAGCGGGTGAACCTGGAGGAACTCCGCAAGACCGCCACCACGGAGGCCCTCTTCCTCCACGAACTCGGCCTGCCCTCAGCCCTCGGCATCTGAGGCACTCACCGCGCCCCTTTCTCCCTCCCTGCCAGGCCGAAAGGGGCCGCCGGGCTTGACGGCGCGTCCGGGCTCACACCGTGATCGGGAGGCTGCGGTCCAGGCCGGTCATGTGCAGCAGCCTGATCATGAACGGGCGGGGCGCGGCCAGGGCCAGCGTGATGCCCTGCGCTCGGGCGCGGTGCTGGACACCGACCAGGACGGCCAGGCCGGAGGCGTCACAGAACGACACCTCGGACAGGTCGAGGATGAACGTGCTGGTGCTGGAGCGCAGCAAGTCCAGCAGGCTCTGGCGCAGCGCCTTGGTGCTGAAGATGTCGATCTCTCCCGAGAGGTAGACGGTGGTCGGAGCGGACGGATCGGCCCTGCCGAGCGGGTAGCCATCGGTGATAGTCATGAGGTTCTCCGATCGGAGAAAGAGTAGGAACGCGGCGCCTGCCGGCCGCCGGTCGGTCAACCGACCGGCCGACGGTGCGGGCACCGTGATCGCGTGACCGGCATGCTCAGCCGGCCGATGGAGCGGATGATCGCTGGTCGGCGAGGTGTCCGCCTTCGTTCTCCCAGTCAGCCCAGCCGTCCACGTCCGCCGGGCCGGCGGGTGAGGTGGCGGGCTGGTGCGCGCCGGTGAGGATGTCGGCCTCGCCGAGGCCGGCCGCGTCGTGGGTGGTGAGCGCGGCCGTGGCGGAGCCCTTGGCGGTGCCCGGCGGGATGACCAGCAGGACGATCGGCTTGGCGTCCGCGACGCTCAGGACGACCACGCGGGGATCGGTCTGGTGGAAGCAGCCGACCTGCACCTGACGCCCCCGTGCCGGAACGTGTCGCGGGATGTGCTCCCACGCGTCGCGATACATGCCCACGCTCAGCGTGGCCCGGCCGAGCCGCTGATCGACGGCGGCGATGAGTCCGGGCAGCTCGGCGGCGGCGTCACGGGAGTAGGGCCACCACACCCCGTCGACCACGGCCCGCCGATCCAGCGCGGGGCTCAGGCTGAGCCGGACCGCGGAGTCGATCACGGAGACCGCGGAGATGGCGCCCAGCGGCTTGAGTCGAGAAAGAATTGTCGGCGTCATGATCGCCTGGCCTACCCAGGCCCCGCAAGGAACCCAATGAATGGTCTATCGCCGCGGGCGACGCCGACCTGGGTGCCAACGCACGAAATGTCCTCGGTACTTTGAGTCTACTCCCCTCCACGACCGCTTCCGGAAGGCTGACGGTCGCCGGCGCTCCGGCGCTGACGGCGAGGATGCCTCGCTCGGAGAGAGCGCGGATCGACACGCGCGCCGAACAGGTTTCAGGATTCCGGGAGCAGACCGCGTCCGACGACGGCGAGCAGGCGGTCGGCCTGGTCACCGTCGGCGGTGGCCAGCGCGACGCCGTTGACGAGGGTCAGCAGGTCACGCACGTCGAGGTCCGCACGGACGGCACCCGCCCGCTGCGCCCGGTCAAGCAGCTCGGACGCGGTCGTCAGCATGGACTCGTGCCACGTGGAGAGCAGCGCCGAGCGCTCGGTGTCGCGGTCATGGGCGACGGCCAGGGCGAGGTCGCGCTTGGCGGCCACGTGCTCGACGAACAGGCGCAGCCACTCGTGCAGCGCGTCCTGCGGAGATTGCGCGCCGAGCAGGGCCGCGCCCGTGGCGCAGAGCTCGGCGACCTCGTCACGGTAGACGGCGATGATCAGGTCGCAGCGGGTCGGGAAGTGCCGGTACATGGTGGCGTTGCCGACCCCGGCGCGGCGGGCGACGTCGTCGAGCGGCGCGTCGGGGCCGCGCTCGGCGAAGATCTGCCTGGCGGCGGCCAGCAGCAGGTCGTAGTTGCGTTGGGCGTCCGCCCGCATGACACTCCTCGCCAAGTGGGGCTTTCCCCGGTCAGTCTAGTGAATGGACGAGCCTGAGCCCCGTCTCCACCAGCACCCAGCCCAGCCGCCGCCGGAGGGCGCGCACGGCCGGCATCTGGGTGACCGTCCTCTGAAGGGTGCGCACGGCCGGCGGCCGGCTCGCCGTCAGCCTCCTTGCCCGGCGCCACTCCGACGCCCTCCCCCGCAGTTCGCGGGCTCGGTCACGTTCGATCAGCAGGTACAGGTCGGGGTCCATGACAGTGTCTCCTTGGCTGCGGTCACGGCCGGAACGGGAAGCCGTACATGTGCACGGCGACGTTCTCGCGGCCCTCGGTGTCGGCTGCCTCGCGGGCGGCCCGGCCGTGCGCCTGCCACTTCGCGACGAGCGCCTCCGCCTCGCCCTTGAACTGGCCGAACTCGGAGGCGGTAAGCCAGATCAGCGACTCGGAGCCGAAGGCGGCATCACGCCACTCCTGCTCCCAGCCGTCCTGCGAGTCGAGGTAGTGCTCGTACATCTCGCCGCGCTGGCGGGCCGCCACCCGCGAGAGCGCCGTGTGGGCGGCGACACGCTCGGGGCTGTCGCGGAAGTCGCGATCTCGGGTGCTCACGCCTCTGTGGGCCAGCCGCCACCAGCGCTCGCGGGCGTCGCCACCGGGCCGGTCGGCCTCCTCGATGAGGCCGTGCGCGGCCAGTTTGCGCAGGTGGTAGCTGACCAGCGACACGGCCTCGTCGACCTGCTCGGCCAGCATCGAGGCCGTCGCCTCGCGGGCGACGTTCAGGGCTCGGTAGAGCCGCATGCGCAACGGGTGCCCCAGCGCCTTGAGCTCATCGAGATCGGTGATGCGGCGGTTCTTCTCGGCGGCCATGGCACCACCATAGATGCACAAGGAAATTTGCGCAATAAAAATTTCCTATCTCGGCCGGCGGTACCGAGTGTGGCTGTACGCCGAGCCGCAGCTCCACCCGGGCGTCGAAGCCCCGGGCGGCCTCCGCGTCGAAGGTCGACTTCAGGGCCAGGACGAGCGCGTCGACGCTCAGCGGGGCGTCCGACCGCAGCGGCGCGCGGCTCCCCCAGCGGGCCAGCGCGAGCACCACGGGCTCCAGTTCGAGGCCGCGGTCCGTCAGCTCGTAGACCCGGCTCGCGGCGGGCGGCGGGAGCCTGCGCCGCCGCACCACGCCCGACTCCTCCAGCTCGCGCAGGCGCTGCGCGAGCACGTTCTGGCTGGCGCCCGGCAGGCCGGAGCGCAGGTCGGTGAAGCGTTTGGGGCCGAGGAGCAGCTAGTTTAGGACCACATTCGATGAGTGAACTGCCACAGGCGACGTGCGCCGCTGGAGCACGAGGTCGCCCGGCGCCCTGGCGGGACGGAGCTGAGCGTGGCGACCTTCGTACTGATCCACGGCGGCGGCGGGAGCGCCTGGCACTGGCGGCTGGTCGAGCCAGAACTGCGCGCGCACGGCCATGACGTGGTGGCCGTGGACCTGCCTGTCGAGGACGAGTCGGCGGGGCTCGGCGACTACGCCGACGCGGTGGTCGAGGCCGTCGGCGACCGTCGCGACCTGGTCGTGGTGGCCCACTCCTGGGGCGGCTTCGTCGGCCCGCTCGTCTGCGACCGCGTCAAGGCCGATCTGCTGGTGCTGGTGACGGCCATGATCCCGGCTCCGGGCGAGCCGCCCGCCGACTGGTGGGGCAACACCGGTTTCAGCGCGCCCGCCATGGACGACACGGTGGCGGTCTTCATGCAGGACGTCCCGCCGGACCTGGCGGCCGAGGTGATGACGACGGGGCGCGAGCACGCCGAGAAGGCCCTGGGCGAACCGTGGCCGCTGGACAGGTGGCCGGACGTCCCCACGAAGTTCGTGCTCTGCCGCGACGACCGCTTCTTCACCCCCGCGTTCATGCGCGAGGTCGTCAGGGAGCGGCTCGGCGTCGTCCCCGACGAGATCGACGCCGGTCACTCCCCCATGCTGTCGCGCCCCGAAGAGCTGGCCGCCCTCCTGGAGAGCTACCTCTGACCACGTGACGAATCCCACCAAGCACTGACAACACGGCTGCGTTACTCTTTGTACTGACCGGTCAGTTCAAGAGAGGAAAGCTGTCGTGATCGTCGCCAAGGGCCTGTCGGTCGAGGGGGCCTACCCCGAGGTCTCGTTGGAGGCCGGACCGGGCACGCTCACGGTCGTCGCCGGCCCCGCGGGCAGCGGGCGGACCAGCCTGCTGCTCACGCTGGCCGGCCGGATGAAGCCCACCGCCGGCGCCCTGAAGGTCGCCGGGCACACCGCGCCGCGCGCCATCCGCAAGGCCGCGGCGCTGGCCCTGGTGGACGGGGTGACGGATCTCGACAGATCGCTGACCGTCAGGGAGCACCTGCGCGAGCGCAGGCGGGCGCCTCACCGGGGCGCGCTGAAGGCGGCCGGTCTCACCGTGGACGAGCGCACGCTGGTCCGGGAACTGGACCGCGAACAGCAGGTACGGCTGGGCGTCGCGCTCGCCCTGCTGGACGAGCCGAAGGTGATCGTCGCCGACAACGTCGACGCCGGCCTGCCGGACGACCGGCAGCAGGCGCTCTGGTCCGTGCTCGGCGACCTGGCCGCCGGCGGCGCGACCGTCGTGGCCTCCTGCGTGCAGGCTCCCACCCGCTACGACCACCTGGTGGAGTTGTCATGAAGGGCATGCTGCGTTCCCGCCTGACCAGGATGGCGTTGGCAGCGGTGATCCTGCTGCCGCTGCTGTACGCCGGGCTGTACCTGTGGTCGTTCTGGGACCCGCAGGGCAACCTGGACCGGCTCCCCGTCGCCCTGGTGATGGAGGACCGGCCCGCGACCGCCGGCGGCACGACCCTGCACGCCGGGCAGGACCTGGCCGCGGAGCTGCGCGACAGGAAGGTCTTCGACTGGCACGAGAGCACGCCCCAGCAGGCGGCCGACGGGGTCGGCGACGGCAGCTTCTACCTGGCGCTGACCGTCCCCGCCGACTTCAGCGCGCGGCTGACCTCGCCGTCCGACCAGGCGGGCACGCCCACGCCGGCGCAGCTCGGGCTGCGCCTCGACACCGGCCGCAGCTACATCATGGGCAGCATCTCCGACGCGGTCTTCAACGAGGTGCGGGCCGCGGCCGAGCGGACCGCCGTGCGCGGTTACTTCGACAAGGTCTTCATCTCGATCTCCGACATCCACGACAAGACGTCCGAGGCGGCCGACGGCGCCGGCAAGCTGCGTGACGGCGCTCTGCAGGTCGGCGACGGCGTCTCCCAGCTCAGCACCGGGCTCGGCACCGCCGAGAACGGCGCGCAGAAGCTCTCGGCGGGTCTGAACACCGCGAACACCGCGACGGGCAGGCTGCGCAACGGCTCCGCCCAGGTCACCAGCGGGATCACCCAGGCACAGCAGGCGATCGGGCAGCTCCGCGACGGGCTGAACAAGCTGGGCGACGGCACGGGGCAGCTCGCCGACGGCGCGCGGCAGGCGTCCAAGCAGGTGCACGCGCAGACCAGGACGGTGGACCGGCTCGCGGACCAGTACGTCCCGGTGCTGGACGAGTGGGGCCCCAAGGTGGCCGACGCCGCCGAGGCGGTGGCCGGCGCGGCCGACCAGGTCGCCGACGGGCTCGACGCCCACCCGGCCAGGTCGAGCCGTTCTTCCCTGACCTGAGCGACGAGCGTTACGAGACCGCCATCGCGCTGGTGCACTCGCGGTTCTCCACCAACACCTT
>NZ_JBEPDC010000032.1:0-15491 GCF_040300065.1 Nonomuraea sp. NPDC000554
CGGCGGTCAGCGTGCCGACGGAGGCGTCGCTGGCCACCAGGCCGGCGGGCGACTCGCCCGTGGGGCCCGCGGCGCCGGAGGTGACCACCCCCGCCGGGCCCGCGCTCATCGACCAGATCACCGCGGAGGCGCGCAAACGGCTCGACGGGCAGGGCCTGGGCGAGCGGCGCGGGCTCCTGCCCGACACCGCGCAGGCCCAGACGCTCACCCTGGTCAAGCCGGTCGCCGGGCTGTTCGACAAGCTCGGCCTGCCCAAGGCCACCTCGCCGCTGACCTACCGGCTCTGCCTGGAGAGCGCCGAGGTGCCGCTGTCCTGCTCCGTCACCCGGCCGCTCGGCGTCCCGGTCGCGGCCGACGTCACCGGTGACGACCTCCCCGACCTGGGCGCGGACCTGGTGCCCGTCGGCGGGTCCGACGGGGTGGGGCTCGGGTTCGCGATCAAGCGGCTGCCCGGCGCCGACAAGGAGTTGAAAGCGCGGGTCTGGGCCGAGTACGACGGCAAGGTGTCGGTGGGCTTCGACGGTTTCCGGCGCGGCACGTCCCTGTCGGACACCGACTGGGGGACGTTCACCGTCGACCTCACGGGCAAGCGGGTCAAGGCCACCGTGAAGCGGACCGACCCGGGCGCGTCCGTCGCGACCGTCGCCGGGCTCACCGGACGCAGCATGGTCAGCCTCCGCCAGACGCCCGCCACCGAGCGGCTCACGCTCGACGCCACCCTCGACTCGCCCCGTCTGGACGTCACCAGCTCCGCCCCCGCCAAGCTCGACGCCCTGGCCGCGACCGGGAACCAGTACACCCAGGCCGTGCTCGACAAGATGCCCGCCAAGGCCCAGGTCGAGCTGTCGCGCGCCAAGAGCGGCGCCGCCCGCGTCCGCTTCGCCAGTTCCGGCAGGATCGGCCGCGCCCAGCTGCACAACTACGTCTACCGCGACGGGCGGCTGGCCAGGGTGGCGAGCATGTCGCTGCGGAACGTCCCGCCGAAGCTGACCGCCCAGTACGGCACGACGGGCGGCAAGCAGGTCCTGTCCGTGGACTCCGACCGCCCCAGGACGGGCCAGGCCCGCGTCGTGTACTACGACCGCGCGGCGGACAAGACCGTGCTGCGTGCTGAGCTGAGCGACCTGCCCGCCCGCGTCCGCCTGGTGAACGACCTGGCCGAGCACCGCGTCACGCACACGACCAGCTCGGCCATCGGCCGGTTCGCGGTGGTCATGCAGCGCAACGAGGGCGCCATCTCCAGCCCGCGCGGCGGCCACGTCACGATGATCAAGGACGGTGACGCGGTCGGCGTCTCCGGGCTGCTGTCAGGGCTGTCCGGCTTCGACGTGACGTACGGCGCCACGCCGCGCGCCCACCTGGAGGTGGACTCCAAGGGCAAGTCGTTCGTCGGCGCGGCCAGCATCGACGGCACCCACCTGGCCAGGCTGGAGATCTCGAACACGCCCGCCAAGGTGGACGTGATGCTGGACCCGTCCGCCAGGAAGGCCGTCTACCAGGCCAGCGGTGTGATCGACAGGCTCCGCGCCTCCTACGCGAACCTCAAGTCGGGCCCCACCGTCGACGGCACCGTGCTCGGCGTGCGCGACGACGTGAAGACCACGTGGGAGCTGGGGGAGCGCTCGACCGTGGACGTCACGACCTCCTCGAAGCTGCGGAAGATCCAGGTGTACGCGAACAAGGCGTACGTGAAGCGTCCCGAGGGGGAGGACGTCCGGGCCGAGGTCGAAGGGGTCCGCAAGCGGGCAACACTCGTCGCCGACACGGCCGCCAAGACCCTGACCTGGACCTCCGACGGCCCGGTGACCAGGGTCTCCGCGCTGGCCAGGGCCGAGCTGCAGGGCCGCGACGTCAGGGCCGCCGCCGAGGTGACCGGCGTGCCCGCCCGCTTCGACGCCTCCTGGGACGCGTCCGCCTACCGCTTCCGCGGGCTGTCGGGCCCCGTCGGCTCGGCCGCGCTCGCCTTCACCAACCACGACGGCGCCAAGGCTCCCACGGGCCCGCACCTGGCGGCCCACTACGACCAGGCGTCAGGCGACCTCGACGCGAGCGTGCAGGTCAAGGGGCTGTCCACGGTCCAGTTCAGCCCGCAGGGGCAGGGCTTCACCGCCGACTTCCGCTCCGCCAAGCAGACCTTCGCCCTCGACACCGACGTGAAGCAGGGCGACCTGCGCTTCGGCCTGCTCGGCACGGTCGGCCCGCTGCCCGGCCGCCTCGCCGTCTCGGCGTCCGACGCCGGGCTCACCTACTCGGGCTCCCGGCTGGACGTGCGGGCCCGCGCCTGGCTCGGCAAGGCGGGCGCGCTGGAGAAGATGCGTCCCGCACCCGCCGTGCCGGGCGGGCTGTCGCTGGTGGACGGCGGCTGCGCGCCGGGGTCGGCGGGCTGCGACCAGGGCCCCTTCTGCACGGCGGGTCACGGCTGCTTCGGCGTCCAGGGCTACCTGGACGTGACAGGGCTGCCCGACCAGGTCGCCGTGGACCTGGCCAAGAAGACGTTCACCTTCTCCGGCTTCCAGCCCCGGCGCCGCAGCCTCGGCGTCTACCTGAACAGCAGCGTCCTCGCGCCGGTCCCCATCAGGGCCAGGGCCACCCTGACCGGGCTGCCGTCCAAGATCACCAAGATGTCGGTCGGGCCGTTCGACGTGGCGCAGGGCAACACCGTCCAGGCGAACTACAAGATCGAGCCCGCCGCCACGCTCGGCTCGTTCGACGTGCAGGCGCAGGCGGGCGGGGTGCGCGGGCGGGTGGCCATGGACCCGGTGCCCGCGACGCTGGCCGTCCAGGGGACCTACGGCGCCAAGACCCGCCTGCGCGTGCAGAACTCCGCCGCCGTCAAGCGCTTCAGCGCCACGGTGACCGTCGACGGCGCCGGCACCGGCGAGGCCCGCTTCAGCGACGTGCCCGCCACCTTCGGGGTGGACGCCGACGCCTCCGCGGCGGGCCTGCGCGTCCCCGCCGTCACCTACCGGGCCGACCGCGGCACCCTCGACGGCCACCTCGGCGTGGAGGGCAAGCTGGTGGACCCGACCGGCAAGCTGGGGGACGTCTCGCTCGCCGTCACCGATCTGGCCCCCGACACCACGGTCAGGCTCAACCCCGACCAGTCGCTCGACCTGGTCTCCAAGCCCACGCCGACCGGCCGTATCGAGGTGCACGCCGGGCTGAGCGTCGATCCGGTGGCGCGGCAGCGGATCGCCGTCAGCAAGGAGGTCCCGTACACGACCGGCTTCCTCTCCTACCAGGTGGGCGGCGACTTCGGCCTGAACCGCAGCTCGATCAAGGACGTCTCGCTGACCGTCCAGCGCATGTCGTGGCTGAAGATCAGGCCGGGCAAGATCCCGTTCGGCATGAAGGCGCCACCCGCGCTCGGCTTCGTCGCGCCCGGCTTCGAGGGCGCCTACGACCGCCTCTCCCTCGGCGCCGACGGGGTGGACCTGCGTCCCGACGTCCGCCTGGACGTCAGGCTGAGCAGGAAGATCGGTGAGGACGTCTTCCACGACGCGGTGCGGCTGGGCCCCGCCACGTCCCTGGCGCTGCGCCGCTACGACCAGCGGATGCGCCGCATCGGCGCCAAGCAGGCGATCAGCGCGGTCGGCATCCAGCTCGCCTGCCTGACGGTGGACGCCAAGCCCGGCTTCGCGTCCGCGCAGCGGAAGAACTCGATCACCCTGCGCGGTGCGGACGGGCCGCAGATGGTGTCGCTGCTCGACCCCGGCAACCAGGTGCCCGACTACGCGGTGGACCTGCTGACCCACTTCATGTCCCCGTTCCCGGGCGCGGACTGGAAGGTGGCGGGCGTCAAGGCCGGGCACTGCGCCAAGCCCGAGCCCGCCTCCCGCGACCAGAGGTGACCCGCGTCAGGGCGTGCTGTGCGTCAGGGCGTGTGTCAGGCGGTTGAGGGTGTGCTGGAGTCCGGTCAGCTCGGTGACGTCCATGCCGGTGGCCTCGGCGATTCTGCGCGGGACGCGCAGGGCGCGCTCGCGCAGCCGCACGCCGTCCGGGGTCAGGCGGACCTCCACCGAGCGCTCGTCGTCGGGGCTGCGGTCGCGGCGGACGACTCCCGCCGCCTCCAGGCGCTTGAGCAGCGGCGACAGGGTGCCCGAGTCGAGGCGTAGCGACCTGCCCAGTTCCTTGACCGTCACCGGTTCCCGCTCCCAGAGCACCAGCATCACCAGGTACTGCGGGTAGGTCAGGCCGAGCTCGGCCAGCTCGCGCCGGTAGACCGCGTCGAGAGCGCGCGAGGCGGCGTGCACGGCGAAGCACACCTGGTCGTCGAGCGAGAGGCCATCCATGCCGGCCAGTCTACCGGTTTGACGGCGCGCCATTTAGTTGTGCACAATCAAATTGCCAACAACTTAAGGAGCGATCATGAGCAGCCTCTACACCGCCATCGCCACCGCCTCAGGGCGTGAGGGCCGCGCCGTCTCGTCCGACGGGCGGCTCGACGTGACGCTCGCCCCGCCGAAGGAGCTGGGCGGGACGGGCGCGGGCACCAACCCCGAGCAGCTGTTCGCCGCCGGCTACGCGGCCTGCTTCGCCAGCGCCCTCAGCCTGGTGGCCAAGCGGATGGAGGCCGACGTGTCGGAGGCGTCCGTCACCGCCGAGGTCGGCCTCGGCCCCAACGGCGACGGCGGCTTCGCGCTGTCGGTCACCCTGCGGGTCGAGCTGCCCGACCACCTCCAGGGCGAGGCCGGTCGTGCGCTGGTGGAGGCCACGCACCAGGTGTGCCCCTACTCCAACGCGACCAGGGGGAACATCCCCGTCGACCTCGTGATCGAGTAGCGGCCGGCTGCGGGCAGCCGGGGTCAGCCGGGGTCGGTGTGTCCCGGTGGCGGGTCGTCGCCGTCGTACGTCGTGAGCGGCCGGTCGGTGAGGAAGGCGCGCAGGGTCTGGAGGTACGGGCCGGGGCTGTCGCGGTGGGGGTCGCCTTCCAGGTACACGAGCCTCGTCGCGGGCAGCGCCCGCCGGTAGCCGAGCGCGGCGGACCAGCTCTGGCCGTCGCACGAGCCCTTGACGACCAGCGCCGGCACCGCCAGCCCCGCCAAATCCTGCCGCAGCCCAGGGGGCGGCAGCCGCTGCGCCAGGTTGGCGTAGCCTCCCGAGCCGAGCGCCACCTTCCCGGCCTGCCGTGCGCCGGACGGGCTCTGTAGCGGTGCGCCGGTTCGCGTGGGGTCCGTGCGCGCGGAGGGTGAGGCGGCCGGGCAGGGGCCGGTGCCGGCCTCCTGGCGTAGCCGGTCCAGGTGGGCGTCGAGCTCCGGGTCGCCCGCGAAGGCGTGGGCGGCCCGAGGATCGACCCTGAGCAGCGTGTACGCCGCCAGGACGCGCGGAGACAGGACGTTCCGCGACGGGGACAGCAAGGTGGCCGTCGACGGCGTCCGGTCGAGGGCGGCGGGGGAGGAGAAGACGACCTTGGAGACCCGGTCGCGGTGGGCGGCGAGATAGGCGGCCGCGAGCTGGGCGCCGTAGCCGTGGCCGATGAGGGTCAGCCGTTCCGCGCCGATCGTCTGGCGGATCGCGTCCAGGTCCGCCACGTCGCGGGACAGGCCGTAGCCGTGCGGGTCGGCCAGCCGTTCGGAGTGTCCCGCGCCGAGCTGGTCGTAGACGTACACCGGGTACCCGTCGGCGGTCAGGCCGCCGAAGAAGGCCGAGTCGCCCTTCAGGTCGGCCAGCCCCGGGCCGCCGTGCAGGACCACCACGGGGTCCGGACGGGTGACGCGCTTGGGGGCCAGGCGCACGTATGCCAGCCGCGAGCCCGTCGGCAGCCGCCACTCGCGCTGACCGGCCACCGGCGGCAACGGTGAGAGTCCGTCCGGCGGCGGGCGCAGGGTGGCGCCGGTGACCTGCCAGACGACCGCGACCTCGATCCCGAGGATCACCAGCGCCCGCGTCCACCGTCCCCACGTCACTCGCGGCCTGGGGACGCAGAGCAGCAGCCCGAGGAAGAACACCGACGCGAACACGGCGAGCCCCACGACCGTGAACACGTCCGGGTCGCCCGTCAGCATCGCCGTCCCGGCCAGCCCCGCCAGGCCGAGCACCGGCGACATGGCCAGCACGGCCGCCCCGGTCAGCAGCCTGACCGCCCACCTGGCAAGAGCACGCACAGGTCGAAGCTAGCCCAAAGCGGACGTACGGGTCACCGAAACCCGGGGTTCCGGCCCGGACGGGGTAGAGGGGAGAGTGCGGCGGATCACGTTGTCCCGTCCCTCCGCCCCGGCGCGGGCCGGGCGATCAGTTGCCGTCGATGAACTGCTGGGCGAGCGTCCTGCCCAGGTTGACGGCCTGGGTGTGGTTCTCGATGGTCGACACCTTGGTGCCGGAGCCGGTGAAGACGATGTAGGTGACGCCGGTGTCGGTGCCGCCGTTGCTCGGGTCCGGGTTGATGCCGAGGTCGGCGGCCGTCCGGTAGGACGCCTCGCCGATGATGCCGCTCGGCCCCGTATCACCCATCACCGCGTATTCGACCTGGCCGTTGTAGACGACCGCCACCACCGTCCCGCAGCCGATGCCCTTGGTCCGGTAGTCCCAGATCGAGCTGACGCTGGGCACCACCACGTAGGGGAGTTGCGCCGCGTTGAGCGGCGTGTCGGTGCTGGTGTGGCAGAACGTGTCGGGCAGGAAGCAACAGTCGGTGTTCTCGTTGCACTGCGTCGTGCGGATGCCGTCGCAGTCGATGTCCATGTCGCCCTTCCAGAAGACCGCGCCGGTCTTGTTGCACACGGCCACGGTGGCGGTGCTGACGTCGGAGTCGGTCTTGTACTTGCCGTTGGAGATCTGGCTGCACGTGGTCACCTTGGCCAGGAGCTGGTCGGCGGTGGGCCCGGTGGTGCCGCCGCTCGCGGTGCCGGTGACCGTGGCGCTGTGCCCGGACTCGTTGCCCGCCGCGTCCACCGCGGTGATCGTGTACGTGTGCGTGGAGCCGGCCGCCAGCCCGCCGATCGTGGCGCTGGCCGTCGGAGAGGTGGCCACGACGGTGGTGCCCTCATAGACCTTGTAGCCGGTGACGCCCACGTTGTCGGTGGAGTCCGTCCAGGTCAGGGAGATGCTGCTGGCCGAGGTTCCGGTCACGCGAGGGCCGGCGGGGACGGTGGGGGCCTGCCCGTCAGGGCCGCCTGAGCCGCTGACGGAGAGCCGGTCCACGTTGGGCCCGCCGTTGGCCGAGGTGCCGGTCGCCCGGATCGTGTTGACCCCGGCGTTCAGGGTGACGGTGACGTTGCCGTCGGCCCAGGTGTCCCAGGTGCCGGTGCTCGGGAAGTTCACCCCGGACGCGGCCACCGACCCGTTGACGGCGATGTCCATCGGCCGGGTCACGGTGGTGCCGTTGGCGTAGCGGAAGGTCAGCGTGTGGCTGCCCGCCTCCTCCACGTTGACGCTCCACTCGATGGACCCGCCGGCCGTGTTGACGTAGTCGACGAAGCCGGTGCCGGTGTAGCCGGTGTGGTTGGTCGCCACCATGGCCTGCGACAGCGTGGCGGCCTCCGCCTGATACTCGGTGGCGGGGGCGTCGGCGAGGGTCGCCTCCAGGTAGTCGAGGTTGGGGTTGCCGCCCGCGTTGGTCGCGGTGACGCGGATCTTGTTGTCACCGGCGTTGAGTGTCACGGTGAGCGTGGACGTGGCCCAGGTGTCCCAGTTCGCGGTGGGGCCGAACGAGCGGTTGGCCGAGACGACGGTCCCGTTCACCGAGACGCCGGCGGTACGCGCGGTCGTGGTGCCGTTGGCGTACCTGATGGCCAGGGTGGCGGTACCGGCGGCGGGGGCGTTGACGGTCCACTCGGTGTACGGACCGGAGACGTTGTCGCTGTTGACGAAGCCGGTGCCGGAGAAACCGGTGTGGTTGGCCTCGACGACGCCCTGGACGTTGGTGGCGTTCTCGGCCTCGTACCGGATGGTGGCCGCCTGCGCGGGCAGCGCCGCGAAGGCCGTGACCACCAGGGAGAGCAGGGTGAGCAGAATCAGGGGGGCGCGGCGTAAGCGCGCCCGGGCTGGAGGATGCACGGGCTGGCCCTTCTGCCTTTTGTTAGGAAAATTTCCTAACAACTGGAGATGGGACCATTCCGTCATTTGCCTGTCAACCCCGACAAAGGGCCCGGCCTGTTGAGGCCGCCGCCCGCCTGCCTCAGGGCTCCCTGGTGGTCAGTGCGAGCGAACGGCCGCGCTTGCTGGATCGGTGAGGAGCACCGGTCCCGCAGTGAGGTCGATCGTCTTCAGTCGTCGAGGAGCCGCCATGTGGTGAGGGCGAGCCGGGCTCGTACCAGTCCGGTGGGCTCGGTGAGTTCGATGCCGAGAGTCTTTCCGAGCCGTTCGAGTCGGCGGGCGACGCTGCTGTGGTGCAGGTGGAGAAGGTCAGCGGCGCGGCGTAGGGAGCCGCTGGCGCAGTAGGCGTCCAGGGTCGCGAGATCTTCTGGGGTTCCGGCCATGTGGGCGATGGCAGTCACGTCGGCGTTGTCTCGCGCGGCGTCCTGGGGTACCTGTGCGAGCAACGCTAGTGCGCCCAGGTCGTCGTGGTGGACGACGGGCTGGCGCGGGGTGGTGAAGCGGAGGGCGGTGCGGGCCTGCTGCCAGGATCGCTCGGGGCGTTCGGCGGTGCCGATGCCCGCGCGTACGCCTGCCGGAATCCGGGCTGGGTCCACGCTGGTGGCCAGGATGACGCCCACGTCGGCGAGCGGTGCCGCCTTGACCGGGCGGGCCGGGCAGACCAGGCCGCCGACCTGGTCGAGCGGAAGCTGTGACCGTACGGCGACGACGCGGACCGGCAGGTCGGGGGCGAATCCCAGCAGTCGCAGCGCCCGAGTTCTGGCCGCCTCGTCGCTGCCGTTGCTGATCACCAGTTCGACGAGGGCGGGGTCGGCCATGGTGGTGCGGGCCGGGCCGTACCTCTCGACGACCGCCGCGGCGGCGATGGCCAGCCGCTCCAGCAGCAGGTCGTCGAGCGAGCCGGGCGGGCCGGGGCGTTCCAGCCACACCGCGCCGATCTCCTCATCATCGAGAGTGATCGGTACCGTGGCGAACGCCGGCGGCGGCGGGGTGGACGCTTGCCTGCCGTCGTTCGACATGCGGATCGCCCGCCCCGTGCCATGCAGCCGAATCCCGGTCACGCACTCGGCCAGGCCCGCTGAGGCCCGCGCGAGCGCCGGCAGATCAACCCGTCGACGCATCAGCGTGTCGTAGAACATGACGACGCGAAGCGCGCCCTCGGCGTGCGAATCCAGGTGCGAGAGCCGTTCGATCAGCACCTCCATGGCAGGAAAGTATGCGCCAATCGGTGCGTTGTATAGGCGGGATGCGCGACGGATGGCGGATGATCTCGGGGGCGGCGACCGTGAGGATGGTCGACATGGATCCCGAACTGGAAGCATTTATCCCGTTGTTCCCCAAACTCGATCTGACCGACCCGGTCACCGAGCGCAAGCGCCTCGCGGAGTTGGCCGCCGCGATACCGGTACCCGACATCGCGGACATGCAGATCGAGGATCGCACGGTGCCCGCTGATCCGGACGTGGCAGTGCGGATTTACCGCCCGCACCAGGCGCGGGGCGCCATCGTCTGGTTGCACGGCGGCGGATTCGTCGTAGGTGACCTGGACACCGAGCATCCGGCGGCCACCCGGCTGGCGGACGGCTCCGGTGCGGTGGTGATCTCGGTGGGCCACCGCCTGGCGCCCGAGCACCGGTTCCCGGCCGCCCTCGACGACGCCTACGCCGCGCTGACCTGGACAACCGAGCACGCGGCCGAACTCGGAACCACCCCGGAGCGCATCGCGGTCGGAGGTCACAGCTCCGGCGCGGGCCTCGCGGCCGCAGTGGCGCTGCGGGCACGCGACCAACAGGGACCGCCGATCCGCTACCAACTGCTCATCGAGCCCAAGCTGGATGACCGGCTGCAGACATGGTCGGCGCGGAACTTCACCGACACGCCCGGGATGAACCGCGACAAGGCCATCGCGACGTGGCGGCACTACCTGGGCTCGACGCCCGCCACGGAGTACGCCGCCCCGGCGCGCGCGGTCGATCTCTCCGGTCTGCCGCCCGCCTACATCGCCACCTCGGAAATAGACACAGTTCGCGACGAAGGCATCGACTACGCGCTGCGCCTGCTCCAGGCCGGCATCTCGGTCGAGCTGCACCAGTGGCCCGGCACGTTCCACGGATCGCAGACGATCCTGTCCGCGGAGGTGTCCCAGCGGCAGATCGCCGAACTCGCCGCCGCCCTGCGCCGAGCCCTGGCCGAATGAGAAACGTCGGCGACGCGCTCGGCGGGCTCCAGTGCGTCCTCGGCGCGACGGCCGCGCTGATCCTGTCCACAGCCGTCCTGGCGTTCCTGCTCCCCCGCTACGCCCGCGAGGGCGACGCCGGAGCCGCCGCCGTCACCAACCCGGCCTCCGCGAACGAGGGTGCTCTTCGGGCAGTGTGACTGCTCCAGCCATGACGATTCAAGATCCGGTGTCTTGGACGGATGCGGTGGCGGCCAAGGTCCACGGATTCCTGCTGGGCGAGGAGTGAGTGAGATGTTGCTGAACCGTGCCGAGACGCTCGCGATCGACAACCCGGCACGTCGGGCGCTGCAACGCTGGTACGAGGCCCCAAGACTGCGGCGGCTCGGCGGTCCACTCCCGGCGGGTGCGCGGGTGGCCGAGATCGGCTGTGGGGCCGGCTACGGCACGAAACTGATCCTCGACTACTTTCACGCTGCCCATGTCGATGCCGTCGACTTGGACCCCGCGATGATCACCAAGGCGGGACGGCGGCTGGCCCGCTGCGGCAACCAGGTACGGCTTGCAGCGGGTGATGCGACCGACTTGCTGACCGTGTTCGGCGCCGGCGACGACAGCTATGACGCGGTGTTCGACTTCGCGATCATCCATCACATCCCCGACTGGCGCGCTGCCGTTGCCGAGGTGGCCCGGGTGCTGCGGCCTGGCGGGGTCTTCTACTTCGAGGAAGTCACCGCTCACGCCCTCGCCCGGCCCACGTACCGGCGGTTGTTCGACCACCCAGAGCACGACCGATTCACCGGCGCCGAGTTCTGCGACGAGCTGCCCGGCCACGGCCTGACGGTACTGGGCTCGCTCACCCGTATCCGCGGTGACTTTCTGCTCGGTGCCGCCTGCCACATATGAGCTCCCGGAGGGCGATCGTCGACGCCGGCGACGGCCTCTTCCACACGCTGCCGTGTGGGCCTACCACAAGGACTCCGTCTGGCAACCGGCCTGGCGGGCGGCGGACGGGACCGGCCGTCAGGGCCGCACGCCCGGCCGCCGATCCGCCAGGCCCGCGCCCCGCGCGTCGGCGCGGCTTGACACCCCACAAGAACAATTCATCTTCGTCGTCGTCCACGCCTCCCCTGGGGAGTGCGTGAACCTGGACTACCCCCTCTACACCGACCGCGCCGAAAACCAGACCTCCAGCAACGTCGTGCTCTACACGTTTGGGGACTGCCAACGTGGGCGCACCGCCATCCCGGCGAACGAGGTAAAAGCCCTCAGGCCAGGTTTCACGGTCCAATCGGTCCGTTTCCCACCGGCCGAGTAAGCCGAGGGGCCCAAAGTGTCAGCTCGAAGCGACCAAGGCCACGCCTGTGGTCGGCCGCCTGCTGTGGGGGGATAGCGCTTGCCGCGGGTCTTGGGGTGGAATATCTCCATCCTCTAAAGGTTGGAGACTAACCGTGCCCCTGTTCGACCTGCCGATCGACCAGCTCCGCGCCTACCGCCCCGACCGCGATGAGCCCGCCGACTTCGACGTGTTCTGGTCGCGGACGCTCGCCGAGGCGCGCGAGCTGGACCTGGAGGCCGCCTTCACTCCCTACGACGTGCCGTTCGCCCTGGTGGACGCCTACGACGTCGCGTTCGCGGGATGGGGCGGCCACCGCATCAGCGGCTGGTTCATCGTGCCCAAGGGCGCCGACGGCCCGCTGCCGTGTGTGATGCACTACATCGGCTACAGCGGCGGACGCGGGTTTCCGCACGACCACCTCACCTGGCCCGCGGCGGGGTACGCGGTGTTCGTCATGGAGACCCGCGGCCACGGCGGCGCCAGCCCGAACCACCCCGGCGCCACCGGCGACCCGTACGGCGACTCCACCCCGTACGCGCCGGGCATGATGACCAAGGGCATTCTCGACCCCGAGACCTACTACTACCGGAGGGTCTTCACCGACGCGGTCAGGGCGGTGGACGCGGCCGCCGCCCACCCCGCGGTGGACGCGAACCTGATCATCGCCTCGGGCGGTAGCCAGGGCGGCGGCATCGCCCAGGCGGTCACCGCGCTGCACCCGTCCATCAAGGCGGCGCTCATCGACGTCCCGTTCCTGACGCACTACCGCCGCGCGGTGGAGATCACCGACCGGGACCCGTACCAGGAGATCGTCCGGTTCCTGGCGACCCAGCGCAACGCGGCGGACCAGGTGTTCCGGACGCTGTCGTACTTCGACGGCGTGAACTTCGCCGCCCGCGCGCAGGCGGCGGCCCTGTACTCGGTGGCGCTGATGGACTACACGTGCCCGCCGTCCACCGTGTTCGCCGCGTACAACCACTGGCAGGGCCCCAAGGAGATCACCGTCTGGCCCTGGAACCAGCACGAAGGCGGCAGCGGCTCCCAGCGCGAGGAGCAGCTGCGCTACCTGCACAAACTCCTCGCGTCAGGCTGACGTCCCGCCCGGTCCGGTACGGATCGGCCGTACCGGACCGGCGCGGACGCCCGTCGGTGAGACTGCCTCAGTGAGGCTGCTCTGTCACCAGGAAGGCGACGGCTCCCTGGTCGTCTGGCCCCGCGTCGAGCGCCTTGTCCTCGAGGACGGTCGCGGCCACGGGGTCGAGATAGACCCGGGCCCCTTCGGCCTCGACGACCGCGTCGGCCGGCTCCGGCTGCGTCGCCAGTGACAGGGTGAGCGAGGTCGAGCCCTCTCCCTGGGACGAGATGCGGATCCCGCTCTGCTCGGGCTCCGGTGCGGAAGCAGTCAGGTCACGGATCGCCTGGGCTGCGTTGGCTGTCAGGGTGAGCACTACGGCTCCTCCTCACGGTCGACGTACATGAACTGCCTGCCCTTCCCGCTTATGTGCGGCTAAACCATCATCCGCCGGATTTTTTGCCTCCTGTTTCGCGGGACTGTCGGTGAACATGAGGTATGGAGTTCACCGCGTACCGGGAAGCCATGCATGCGCGGCTCGTCGAGCTCGACGGGGTCGGTCCGGCGGTGGCCGGGGCGTTCCTGGCCGTCCCGCGCCACCTGTTCCTGCTGGACGTGGCCCCGGAGGACGCCTACCGCGACCAGCCCATCGTGACGAAGCGGGACGACGAGGGCAGGCCCATCAGCTCCTCGTCCCAGCCCGCGATCATGGCCATCATGCTCGGCCAGCTCGACGTCCGGCCGGGGCACCGGGTGCTGGAGATCGGCGCGGGTACGGGCTACAACGCGGCGCTGCTCGACCGGCTGGCGGGCCCCGGAGGGCACGTCGTCACCGTCGACATCGACGCCGACCTGGTCGAGCGGGCCAGGCGGCACCTGGCCGCCGCCGGCTGCCCGCGGGTGGAGGTGGTGTGCGGGGACGGGGCCGACGGGTTCGCCGCGCGCGCTCCCTACGACCGGGTGATCGCCACGGTCGGCGTGTGGGACCTGGCGCCCGCCTGGCTCGCCCAGCTCGCTCCGGGAGGGCGCGTCGTCGTGCCGCTCGACCTGCGCGGGGTGCAGGTGTCGGTGGCGTTCGAACGCGAGGGCGACCACCTGACCAGCCGGACGGTCGTGCCGTGCGGGTTCATGCGGATGCGCGGACCGTTCGCGGGGCCGGAGGTGACGCGGATGCTGCGCGGGGAGCCGCAGGTGGTGATCACCTTGCCGGAGCCGCGCGAGATCGGGGACGTCCTCACGGCGCTCGACGGCCCCGCCGTGGACGCCCCGACCGACGGCCCCGTTGAGCCCGGCGCGGCCGAGGAGGCGGGGGCGCTGGCCTGGCTCGGGCTGTGGCTGGCCACGCACGAGCCCCGCTGGTGCGCGCTGACCGGGCAGCTCCGGGCGGCCCCGGTGAGAGGGCCCGGCTACGGGATGACGGCGGGGATCGTCGAGGACGGCAGCATCGCCGTCCTCGCCGAGGAGGGGCGGCTGGCCGCTCGGGGGCACGGGCCTGACGGGGCCCGGCTGGCCGAGGAGCTGGCCGGGCACGTCCTGGCCTGGAGGCGGGCGGGCCGGCCCGACGCGTCCGGACTGCGGATCGACGCCTATCAGGGCCCGGCGCCGGACGGCGAGGCGGTGATCGCCAAGCGGCACGTGACGCTGGTGCTAAGCTATGACTGAATGTCCAAACCAGTCATAGCTCGAACCGGAGGCCGGAATGGCCGTCGCCTTCACGGACGCCGACAGGGAGCGCATCACCCGCTCCCTGCTCGACACCGCGGAAAGGCTCTTCGCCACCCAGGGGCTGAAGAAGACCTCGCTCGACGAGCTGGTCGCCCCCGCGGGCATCGCCAAGGGCAGCTTCTACGCGTTCTACGACTCCAAGGAGACCCTCTACAAGGACGTCATGATCCGCCGGGCGCCGATGATCGGCGAGCGGCTGAAAGAGGTGCTCGACCGTCCGCCGGGCGTCGAAGCCCTCGTCGCGCTGATGCGGGCGACCACCGAGGTGCTGACCACCGACCCCTTCTACCGCCGCCTGCTCACCCACCCCGACGAGCTGGAGGCCGTCGCCAGGAGGGTCGGGGCCGAGGAGGTCGAGCGCGTCGTCACCCCGCACCTGATCGCGCCGCTGGTCGAGTACTTCGCCGAAGGGCAGGGCGACGGCGTCCTCGTCGCCGACGTCGCGCCCGAGGTGCTCGTCGGCGTGGTCCGCACGGTCGGGCTCGTCGTGCTGAACCGCGACCGGTTCGGCGACGGCTACGAACAGGTGCTCGACGCCACCATCAACGCACTGGCAAGGGGGCTCGTCGCATGAGCGTGCTGGAGAAATACGCCCGCCGGGTGGGCATGACCGACGAGGCGTGGAAGCGGCACGCCAACCCGTGGAGCGTCTGGACCAGGTTCGCCGCGATCCCGCTGATGATGCTGGCGATCTGGAGCAGGACGTGGATCGGCTGGTGGGCGCTGGCGCCGGTCGCGCTGGTCGTCGTCTGGCTCGTGGTCAACCCGCACGCCTTCCCGCCGGTCGAGCGGCCGGAGAGCTGGGCGGCCAAGGGCATCTACGGCGAGAAGATGTGGCTGCTCGACAGGGCGCTGGTCGCCGGCGACCACCGCAAGGTGCAGCGGCTGCTCGTCGCCGTGGGGCTCGCCGGGTTCGCGCTGCTCATCTGGGGCCTGGTGGCGCTGGAGGTCTGGCCCGCCGTCTTCGGCGCGTCGCTGGTGGTGCTCGGCCAGTTGTGGCGCATCGACCGCCTCGGCCAGCTCTACGAACGCCACCGGCCCGCCTAGCGAGCGGGCGGCCGGTGGTTGGGCGGGCCTAGTGAGCGGGCGGCCGGTGGTTGGGCGGGCCTAGTGAGCGGGCGGCCGGTGGTTGGGCGGGCCTAGTG
>NZ_JBEPDC010000032.1:15588-124264 GCF_040300065.1 Nonomuraea sp. NPDC000554
AGAGCGGGCGGCCGGTGGTTGGGCGGGCCTAGTGAGCGGGCGGCCGGTGGTTGGGCGGGCCTAGTGAGCGGGCGGCCGGTGGTTGGGCGGGCCTAGCGAGTGGGCGGCGTGCCGAGCGCCGCCGGGCGGCCCGTTCCAGGAACGCCTACCGGGCGAGTAGCTCCACGGGTGCGCCGAGGGTGCGCGACACCTCGTGCGCCGTGCCCGCCACCAGCGGGCCCAGCTCCTGGGCGTCGGCCACCGACAGCTCGTGGGTCAGCGTCGAGATGCTCACCCCGGCCACCACGTGGCCGGTGTGGTCGAACACGGCCGCGCCCACGCAGCGGATGCCCTGCTCGTTCTCCTCGTCGTCGATCGCGAAGCCGTGCTCCCTGATCTCCGCAAGGTGGCGGCGGAGCGCGGCCGGCGTGGTGATCGTGCCGGGCGTGCGCCTGGTCAGCCCCGTGCGCGAGGCGATGCCCGCCACCTCCTCCTCGGACATGGCCGCCAGCATCGCCTTCCCGATCGCGCTGGAGTGCAGCCACAGCGACATGCCCACCCGCGACGGCATCTGGTACGGCTTGCGCCCCTCCAGCTTGGCCGCGTAGACGGCCTCGTCGCCGTTCAGCACCGCCAGGTGCACGGTGTAGCCGGTCTGGTCGTGCAGGCGTTGCAGCACCGGCGACGCCTGCCGTACCGGGTCGAAGCGGGCGAGCATCCGGCCCGCCAGCGTGAGGATCTTGGGCCCGGGCAGGTAGCCCCCGGTGCCGTCGGGACGGGCGAAGCCGTGCTCGCCCAGCGACTGCAGGATGCGGTGCGTGGTCGACTTGGGCAGCCCGGTCGCCGTGGCGATCTTGGTTACGCTCTCGTGCTCGGCCAGCGCCTCCAGTACCCAGAGCGCCTTGTCGATAGCGGTGCTCGGCCGTTGCTCCACCGATCAAGCATACTCAGCGGGCCAGCCAGCCACCGTCGACGACCAGCACGTGCCCGGTGACGTAGTCGGAGGCGGCGGAGGCGAGGAACACCGCCGCGCCCTGCAGGTCCTGCGGGCGGCCCCAGCGTCCGGCGGGGATCCGCTCCCGGATCTGGGCCTCGCGCGCCTCGTCCTCCCGCAGGGCGCGGGTCACGTCCGTGGCGATGTAGCCGGGGGCGATCGCGTTGACCTGGACTCCTCTGGGCGCCCACTCGTTCGACAGCGCCTTGGTCAGGCCGGCCACGGCGTGCTTGGCCGCCGCGTACGACGCCACGTTGATGCCGCCCTGGAACGACAGCAGCGACGCGATCGAGATGACCTTCGTCGCGCCGTGCTCCAGGAGGGTCTGGCTGAGCACGTAGACCGCGTCGAGGTTGACGGCCATCACCTGCCGCCAGTCGTCCAGCCGGGACGAGCCGCGCCTGATCGTGCCCGCGTTGTTGACCAGGATGTCCACGCGCCGCCGGGCCAGCAGCGGCTCCAGTGCGGGCCGGATCGCGGCCGGGTCCGACAGGTCGAGCACCAGCTTGTCCACGTCTCGGCCGAGCGGCTTGACCTGGCGCTCGGTCTCGTCGAGGTCGTCGCGGTGCCCGTGCAGGATCAGGTCGGCCCCGGCCCTCGCGAGGCCGACCGCGATCTCCCTGCCGATCCCCGCGCGCGCCCCCGTGACGAGAGCGGTGCGGCCGGTGAGCGAGAAGAGCTCCATCGTCACCGCATCTCGGTGATGGCGACGTGGTCCATGTCGTCGAACGCCTGGTTCTCGCCCGCCATGGCCCAGACGAAGGCGTAGCTGCGGGTGCCGAACCCGCAGTGCACCGACCAGCTCGGCGAGATGACCGCCTGCTCGTTGGCGACGACCAGGTTGCGGGTCTCGTCCGGGCGGCCCATCAGGTGAATGATCCGCTGGTCCTCCGGCAGGTCGAAGTAGAGGTAGACCTCGGTGCGGCGGTCGTGGGTGTGACACGGCATGGTGTTCCACATGCTGCCCGGCTCCAGGACGGTGACGCCCATGACGAGCTGGCAGCTGCGGACGCCGTCGGCGTGGATGTACTTGTGGATGGTCCGGTCGTTGGAGCCGTCGGCGCTGCCCAGGCGGAGCGGCTCGACGTCCTTCAGGCGCGCGTGCGTGGTGGGCAGGCTCTCCTGGGCGGGGGCGCTGACCAGGTAGAACGTCCCGCCTTCGAAGGTGACGTCACGCGCGCCCCTGCCGACGTACAGGCAGTCCTTGTTGTCCAGCTGGTACGGCACGCCGTCGACCTCGACGGTGCCCGGCTCCCCGATGTTGATCACGCCCAGCTCGCGCCGCTCCAGGAAGTGCCCGGCGCGCAGCTGGTCGAACGCCGGCAGCGAGGCCCTGTGCTGGGGTCTCACCCCGGCGACGACCAGCCGGTCCTGATGGGTGTAGACCCCGTCCACCTCGGGTCCGAACAGATCCTCGACGAGGTAGCGGCTCCGGAGCTGCGTGGTGTCGAAGTGGCGGATCTGGTCGGGCGCCGTGGCATGCCGTGTTTCCATCTCTTCCCTCCGGTAGTTCCGCGTCCTACGATCCTAAGCACGGAACGCTGTTCTATCCAATGGAACGCCTTATCCCCCCGGAGGCGCGCGTTGTATCAGCAGAACTTCAATCCCACCGGCTCCCTATGGCTGTCGGCCCTCCTGGCCGCGCTGCCGCTGCTGGCAGTGCTGGTGCTGCTGGGCGTCTTCAAGTGGAAGGCACACTGGGCGGGCATCTCCGGCCTGGTCGTCGGCCTCCTGATCGCGCTGCTGCCGTTCGCCTACGGCATGCCGCTCGGCCAGGCGCTCGACTCCGCCGGCTACGGCGCGGCCCGGGCGGTGCTGCTGATCCTGTGGATCACGTTCAACGCCATCTGGATCTACAAGATGACCGAGAAGAGCGGCCACTTCGCGGTGCTCCGCCGGGCCTTCCAGGGCGTCAGCGACGACAAGCGGATCACCGCCATCGTCATCGCGTTCTCCTTCGGCGCGCTGATCGAGGCCCTGGCCGGAGGCGGCTCGCCGATCGCCATCTGCGCGGTCATGCTCATCGCCCTCGGCTTCGAGCCGATGCGCGCCGCCGTCATCGCGCTCATCGCCAACACCGCGCCCGTCGCGTTCGGCGGCATGGGCAACCCCATCACGATCCTCGGCAGCGTCACCGAGCTGCCGCCCGAGCCGTTCGGCGCCATGGCGGGACGCCAGACCGCCTTCATCGCGCTGCTCGTCCCGTTCATCCTGGTCTTCGTCGCCGACGGGCGGCGCGGACTGCGCCAGGCGTGGCCGGCGGCGCTTGTCGCGGGGCTCAGCTTCGGCGCGACGCAGATCCTCATGTCGCAGGTCGACTACCTGCTCACCGACATCGCCGCGGCGCTGGTCTCGGCCGTCGTCCTGGTCGGCTTCGGCAAGATCTGGAAGCCCGCCGAGACGGTCGGCCTCACGCCGCCCCCCACGCCGATGGTCGGCGGCTCGGTGGACGACCCGGCGTTCGTCCGCACCCACGGGCGTCCCGGCGGCGACAGCACCGCCGACAAGATCGCCGCCTTCGCCCCGTACGCCATCATCATCGCGCTCTTCTCCATCGCGCAGATCCCCGCGATCAAGACGTTCCTCGGCGGCTTCACCGTCAAGCCCGCCTGGCCGGGCTTCCACCTGGTCAGCCCGGCGGGCAAGGCCGTCCCCGTGGTCTACGAGCTCCCGTGGGCCTCGCACCCGGGGACGCTGCTGTTCGTCTCCGGCCTGCTCACGCTGCTCGTGCTGCGGATCAGCCCGGCCTCGGCGCTGGCGACCTACGGCGCCACGATCCGCCAGTTCGGCTGGGCCATCGTGACCATCCTCGCGGTCTTCGCGCTCGCCTTCGTCATGCAGTTCTCCGGGCAGATCCAGACGCTCGGGCTCTTCCTGGCGGGCGCCGGCGCGTTCTTCGCGTTCCTGTCGCCGGTGGTCGGCTGGTTCGGGGTGGCGATCACCGGCACCGACGCGGGTGCCAACGCCCTGTTCGCCAAGCTGCAGACCACGGCCGCCGGGCAGCTCGGCGTCCCGCCGGAACTCTTCGGCGCGGCCAACAGCGCCGGTGGCGTCATGGGCAAGATGATCTCCCCCCAGAACCTGGCCATCGGCACGGCCGCCGTCGGCCTGGTGGGGGAGGAGGGCAACCTGTTCCGCCGGGTCATCGGCTGGAGCGCGGTGCTGCTGCTCATCCTCTGCGTCCTGGTCTTCCTGCAGTCGACGCCGGTGCTCGGCTGGCTCGTCCCCTGACGGCCCGCGGGCCCCCTGACCTGCCACCCTCTCCGCAGGTCAGGGGCCCGTGCGGCATGCGCGCACTGATCGGCCTCCCGCGGGTAGGGGGAGCGTGTGAGAGTAGTGGCACTGGCCGACACGCACGCGCCCCGCAGCTGGCGCTCGATGCCGCTCCGGGTGGCCGAGCAGCTCGCCGACGCCGACCTGATCCTGCACGCCGGCGACGTGTGCGTCCCGTCCGTGCTGCGCGAGCTGGCCGCGTACGCGCCGGTGCACGTGGTCAAGGGCAACAACGACGGCCCGGACGTGAACGCGCCCGAGACCCTCGAGTTGATCCTCGACGGGCTGTGCGTGGCCATGATCCACGACAGCGGGCCCGCGCGTGGCCGGCTGGAACGGATGCGGCGCCGCTTCCCCGAGGCCGACCTGGTGGTCTTCGGACACTCGCACATCCCGCTCGACGAGTCGGGCGACGGGCTGCGGATCTTCAACCCCGGCTCACCGACCGACAGCCGCCGCCAGCCGCACGGCACCGTCGGCGTGCTGACCATCGAGCACGGCGTCCTCAGAGAGGTGCGGATCATCCCGGTCAGCTGACGCGGACGGTCAGACGTCGCCGACGTCGCGGGGCGTGAGGCCGAAGGCCTCGGCCACCGGGCGCCAGAAGGCGACGAAGAGGGTCTTCGCCTCCTCGGCCTCCTTCGAGCGGGCCACGCCGCGGCTGTAGTCGCGGTCCTTGGCGATCGGGCCCTTGCAACCGGCCTTCAGGTAGCGTCGCGCCCAGGTCAGGAACGCCTCGTCGGCCTGGTAGGACAGGTCCAGCGCCCGCACGAGCGTCCGCCTGACCTCCGCGCCGCCGGGGACGTCACCGACCTCGAGCAGGCGGGCCGCGGTGAGCTGGTCCCGGCGGGCTCCGGTGATCTTCTGCAGGGTGTCGGCACGGCCCGCCCGGCAGGCGCTGACGCCCGCGATGGCCTCCTTCAGCCCGGACCGGGCGTCGCCGCCGCCGGACAGCAGGTGGTCCACGGCGGCGGCCTGGGCCGGCGCCGCGTCACCCTGCTGGGAGGAGGGCGCGGGAGGGGCCGAGGCCGTCCCAGCAGTGCCCCCCACCGTGCCCCCCACCGGGCCCCCCGCCGGGACGACCTGCGGCGACCGCCCGGAGACCTGCCACCCCGCCAGGCCGATCGCGAGCACGGACAGCGCCAGGGCGGCGAGCACCGGCCACCTGCGCCAGAACCTGCCCCGCTGCGCGCGCAGCCGGTCGAGGCGCGAGCCCGGCAGGTGGTCCTCCCCGCTGGCCGGGAACGTTCCCTCGCGAGCGGCCCCGAAGGGAGAGCTCTCGGAGGCCGACGCGTGGGGCGGGTTCTCGTGAGCCGCCACGAAGAACGAGATCTTCGGCGCGGGCACGTACCGGGGGATCTCACGCAGCTGGGGCGGCCCGTCAGGGGGCGTCGCGCGCGGTCGCCGGTCGCGGGGCGGGTTCTCGCGCGCTGCCGCGCTGGGCGGCACCACATGGGGCGCCGCGAACGGGCCGGATTCCTGGACGGGGGCGAGGGGCGCCGCGCAGCGGGGACACTGCCGGAGGGTGCCCACGTCGGCCCCGCACCGCCCGCACACACGGTTGTTCACCAAGTCGCTCTCCCGAAAAGGCCTCAAAAAACAGGCGAAAAGGGGTGTGCTTATCTCTGTCCGGACAATTCATGAGGCTATTTGATAACGACCCTATGGTGAAGCCTTGGAGGGGTTCGTAAACTCATCGCGTCTGCGATGGGAGGGCCCATGGTTCTCGAAAGCTCCGACGCCGGCCGCCTGCGGGCGGCTTCACCGCAGCTCGGCAGGGCGCGGATGAGCAACGTGACCCGCTATCTCTGCGCCGCCGCATACCTCGACAGCGGCTTCCGTGACAAGGTCCTGTCAGAACTTTTATTGGACGAATTTCGCGCGGTAGCGCCCTCCCACGGAGGATTCGACCTTATTCCCGTGATCCATCATTGCCGCCGGTCCAGGGCGGTGCTCGTGGTCCGCGACGCGCTGATCACGCTGATCGTCGTCACCGGGCTCGTCCTGCAGCCCCTGGCCACGATCGGCTGGCTGGCCGCCATGGTGCCCTTCGTCCTGCTCACGACGGAGCCGGTCCGGCGGGGGCCGCTGTACGTGCGCGTCCTGATCTGGATCTGGGCCGGGCCGGCGGTCGCCTGGCCGCTCGCCCTGCTGGCCTTCCCCACCTTGGTGACGAGCTGGCCCGCCTCGGGGCTGGGCGCGTTGTTCGTCCCCCTCGCCATGCTCGTCACCGTCCTCGCCTACCGCATCGCCACCTACATGACGCTGAGCGGGACGCTCGGGCCTGGCGCGCCGGAGCCGGCGGTCGTGAGCGCCCAGCCGAAGCTGGCGCGCCGCCTCGACTACCTGCGCAGGGCGCAGTGGGGCAACGTGACCGTGTACGCGGGCGAGGACGCGTTCATGGGCGCGGGCCAGGTGGAGCGGAGCTGGTCCATCGCCGTCGAGCTGGACCGGGTACGGAGCCAGCGGGCGCCCAGGCGGCAGGCCGAGCCCGTCGACCTCGACCCGGTGGAGCTGCACGCCCACGTCCGCGCCCGGCTGGTCGAGATGCGCGACAACGTGCTGCGGCCGAACGAGAGCCTCCAGCGGCTCGACATCGGCGATCACGTGGTCACCCGCGGCCGCTACACGCCGACCAGCTGGAGGGACGACGCTGGAGCCCACCCGATGGTCGACGCGTCCGGGCTGCCCCGGCCCAAGGCCACCGCCGAGGAGATCGCCGCCATCGCCCGCCACCCGCAGGGCGGCATCCGCTACTACCAGCGCGTCACCCTCACCAACGCCGGTCAGGAGATCCGCGACCGCGACGGCGGCCTGATCGCTCCCGCCGAGGACCAGGAGGCGCTCACGTCCGCCTTCATCCACCTCGCGGTCGAGGGGCGGATGCTGACCACGCAGTTCGTGGTCACCGTGCTGCCGCCCGTCCGGGAGCGCTACCACCTGGTCGACCGCCTGCCGACGATGACGACCGGCGCGATCGCGTGGGAGGCGGTCAGCAGGCTCAAGCTGCGCCTGCTGCGCGACGTCCTGGCAGGGCCGGCGCGGCTCGTCCGCGTGGTGGTGCAGGCCGTCCGGCAGGCCAACCTGACCTCCGCCCCCTCGCGCCACCTCGTCTACCCGTACGGGGCCGGCTTCAGCGTGCGGGAGCTCGGCGCGAGCCGCGACCTGCAGACCTGCGTGCAAGCGCTCGACGCCAGGAAGTACGTCAAGCTCATCGAGCAACGCCTCACCGAGGCGGTCCTGGACTTCCTGGAAGAGCGCGGCATCGAGACCCGCGCCTACCGCATCCAGGCGGCCGGGGTGGTCATGAACACCATGACGTCCGGCCCGGGAGGGCTGATCACCGGCCCGCTCACCCTTGGAACACCCGCTGTCGGCCGCGTCGGCCGCTCGTGACGGCGGCCCTCCCCACGCCGTTCACCCCGCCTTTCCCCGGCGTGCACCCGCGGTCCGCGGCAGTGGACGATCATGCTAGGCGCAGCCGAGGCGGAGAGGGGACCCCATGACGAGCTACCCGACGTCGGTGCCGTACCGGGCGGGCACGGAGGGCTATCACACCTTCCGCATCCCCGCCGCCGTGGTGACCACGGCCGGGACCGTCCTGGCCTTCGCGGAGGGGCGGCGCGACTCGGCCGGCGACACGGGGCGCATCGACCTGGTGCTGAAACGGTCGACCGACGGTGGCGAGACGTGGAGTGCCCTGCAGGTGGTGGCCCAGGAGCCGCACGGCGGGACGGTCGGCAACCCCGCCCCGGTCGTGACCCGCGACGGGAAGATCGTACTGGTGTCGGTGCGGAACGGGCGCGACGCCACCGAGGAGCGGATCAGGCGCGGCCAGGTATCCGCCGCCGACGGGCGGCGGGTGTTCGTCCAGACCAGCGAGGACGACGGGCGCACCTGGACGGCGCCGCGCGAGATCACCCAGGCCGTGAAACGGCCGGAGTGGCGCTGGTACGCGACCACGCCCGGCCACGCGACCGAGCTGAGGCGCGGCCCGCACGCCGGGCGGATCGTCGTGCCCGCCAACCATTCCCTCCCCCCAGCCGGTCCTGATAACGGCACTGAGGGCAAGTACAACGGCGGCCACGCCCTGCTGAGCGACGACGGCGGCCAGACCTGGCGCCTCGGGTACGTGGACGACAACCCCGACGGGTACGTCAACGTCAACGAGACCACGGCCACCGAGCTGCCCGACGGCCGCCTCTACCTCAACTGCCGCACGGACTCCACCGCGCCCGGCAACCGGGCGGACGCCTACTCCTCCGACGGCGGGCAGACGCTGGAGCTCCCGTTCCGCCCGCAGGCCGGGCTGGCCTGCCCCGTGGTGGAGTGCAGCGTCCTGTCCCCGGACGACCCTGACGTGCTGCTCCTGTCCGGCCCCGGCATCCCGGACGCGCGGGCGGTGATGACGGTGCGCGCCAGCCACGACGGCGGCGTCACCTGGCGGCCGGTCCACACGGTGTCGGGCCTGCCCGCGGGCTACTCGGACCTGACCAGGGTGAACGCGGACACGGTCGGCCTCCTCTTCGAGACCGGTGACTTCTCCGCGTACGCGGCCATCGCCTTCCGCCGCATCCCCGTCGCCGCCCTCACCTAGCCGTCCCGTGGCCGTCCCGTGGCCGTCCAGGGGCGCCGGCTGAACGCCGCGCCGCCGCAGGGCGCTCACTCAGCGCGGACGGGACGTGTACGGCAGCAGGGCCATCTCGCGAGCGTTCTTGATGGCCCTGGCGAGCAGCCGCTGCTGCTGCACGGTCACGCCCGTGACGCGGCGGCTGCGGATCTTGCCACGGTCGGAGATGAAGCGGCGCAGCAGGTCCGTGTCCTTGTAGTCGATGGAGGTCACTCCCAGCAGCGGGTTGGACTTCTTGCGGATGGGGCGGCGGGCTTTCATCGAAACTCCTTTAGCGTGGAGACCTCCGCCTTCAGGAAGGGGAGGTAACGCGGCACGGTGCCGCGGGGTTTGGATCGAACTTGCGCACGAAGCTTTACTGAGCGTAGTAGCTTGTGTGCGTGGCGCAGTTGGTCAAGCGGGCGTTCAAGTACCGCTTCTATCCGACCTCTGAGCAGGCTGAGGAGCTTGCCCGGACGTTCGGTTGCGTCCGCTTGGTCTACAACAGGGCGCTGGAAGAGCGCACCCGCGCCTACGCGGAGGGCCGGAAGGTCTCCTACGCGGAGTCTTCGGCGGCACTCACGGCATGGAAGCGCACCGAAGAGCTGGGTTTCCTGCGCGAGGTGTCGTCGGTGCCGCTGCAGCAGACGCTGCGCGACCTGCAGGCGGCCTTCGGCAACTTCTTCGCCGGACGGGCCAGGTATCCGACGTTCAAGTCCCGTAAGAAGTCGCGCATGTCGGCCGAGTACACCCGGTCGGCGTTCACGTACCGGGATGGGCGGCTCACCTTGGCGAAGATGGATGAGCCGCTGGCCGTCGTGTGGTCGCGTCCTCTTCCCGAGGGTGCGCGGCCGTCCACGGTGACGGTGTCCAGGAACCCGGCCGGCAGCTGGTTCGTGTCCCTGCTGTGCGAGGACGGTATCCGCCCGCTCGATCCGACCGATAGCACGGTGGGCGTGGACGCGGGCATCACGGCCCTGGCGACACTCTCCACCGGCGAGAAGATCGCCAACCCCCAGCACGAGCGGGCCGACCGGCGCAAACTGGCCAAAGCCCAGCGAGCTTTGGCCCGCAAGGAGAAAGGCTCGGCGAACCGGACCAAGGCCAGACTCCGCCTCACCAAGGTGTACGCCCGGATCTCCGACCGCAGGCGGGATCATCTGCACAAGGTCAGCACACGGCTTGTTCGCGAGAATCAAGTGATCGCTGTGGAAGACCTGACCGTCCGCAACCTGGTCAAGAACCACCGCCTGGCCCGAGCCATCTGCGACGCGTCCTGGCGCGAACTGCGCTCGATGCTGGAGTACAAGGCAGCCTGGTACGGGCGCGAACTCGTGGTTGTGGACCACTGGTTGCCTTCCTCCAAGCTGTGCTCGGCCTGTGGCACGCTGCGGGAGAAGATGCCGTTGGACGTCCGGACGTGGGAGTGCGCCTGCGGCGTCTCCCATGACAGGGACGTCAACGCCGCCAGGAACATCCTCGCCGCCGGGCTGGCGGAGAGGTGAAACGCCTGTGGAGCTGATGTAAGACCTCAACAGGAGACCACCTCCTCGGCGGGCAATCGGCTGTGAAGCAGGAAACCTCACGGGCGACCGTGAGAATCCCCCTCGTTCACGAGGGGGAGGAGGTCAAGCGGAACTCTCCTTCTCGTCGGCCTGTCGCAGAACGTCCGTCTCTCCATCGTGCCAGGTCAGCGGCGCTCGGCAGGCGATTGCGCCGCCCCGGCGCTGCTGACGGCCCGCGGCGGGCGAGGTAGGGCGGGCACTACCGTGAAGACGGGTGGCAGCGGGGGTCCGGCGCAGTGGCGCGCTCGGGATGCTGGTCACTGATCAGACCCGAGCATCGGAGGGCCTCTTGGCAACCGCGTCCATCACCCGAGCCCAGCGGGGCAGCGACTTCGCCCACCTGTCGCGCCGCATCGCGCAGGAGCGCCTGCTGGATCGGCGGCCCTGGTACTACGCGGCCCGGATCAGCCTCGTGGCGGGCCTGTTCGCCGGCAGCTGGGCGGCGTTCGCGCTCATCGGCGACTCCGGGTGGCAGTTCCTCGTGGCGGCCCTGCTCGCCGTGGCGTTCGCCCAGGTCACGCTGCTCGCCCACGATCTGGCGCACGGCCAGGTGTTCCGCACCCGGCGGGCCAGCCGGATCGCCGGGCTGTTCGTGGGCAACCTGGCCGTCGGCCTCAGCTACGGCTGGTGGCAGGACAAGCACACCCGGCACCACGCCAACCCCAACCACGAGGACCACGACCCGGACGTCGCGCCGGACGTGCTGATCTGGTCGGCCAAGCAGGCCGAGGCCAGCCGGGGGATGCCCCGGTTCGTCGGCCGCTGGCAGGCGTTCCTGTTCTTCCCCCTGCTCACGCTGGAGGGCTGGAACCTGCACGTGTCCAGCCTCAGGGCGATGCGCCGCCGCACGCTGAAGAACCGCGGCACCGAGGCGCTGCTGCTGCTCGCGCACTTCGCGGCCTACTTCGGCGCGATCTTCGCGGTGCTGCCTCCCGGCAGGGCGGTGCTGTTCCTCCTCGTCCACCAGGCGTGCTTCGGCGTCTACCTCGGCTGCACGTTCGCCCCCAACCACAAGGGCATGCCGATGCTGACCGCCGAGGACGAGCTGGACTTCCTCCGCCGCCAGGTTCTGACCTCCCGCAACGTCCGGGGTGGACGGGTGGTGAACACCGTTCTGGGCGGCCTCAACTACCAGATCGAGCACCACCTGTTCCCCAGCATGCCGTCCTGCAATCTGCGCAGGGCGCAGCCGATCGTCCGCGAGTACTGCCAGGCGCTGGGCGTGGACTACGCCGAGTCCGGGCTGCTGGAGTCGTGGGGGCAGGCGCTGCGCCACCTGCACGCCGCCGGAGCGCCGCTGCGCCAGAACTGACGGGCCGGACATGACCGGGCGGGACGGCCGAACGCCGAGCCGACGCCCTCGACGGCTTACGGCCGCCGCGAGTCGGCGTACCCTAGAGGCCCATACGCACCAAGCGAGCGCCGACAACGGTGAAGCTTCTCGCGCGGCGGGATTGTGACAGGGGTAAACCGGGAAATGTGCGGCGGCGACCATAGCGGGCACCGGCCGATCACCACAGACCTCTCCGGCCTGCGCGACTGGGTCCAGCGCTGCGGGGCCGAGGCGGGCATCAAGGGAGTGCGGCTCGACGACCTCGTCATCGGGGTCAACGAGGCCGCGATCAACGTCCTCGAACACGGCGGCGGCAAGGGCACCGTCTCCATCTGGGACGACGACGTGTTCCTCACCGTCGACGTCGTCGACTCGGCCGGGCTGCTCACCAGTGACCGCGCCCGTACGCAGCGCCCGCCCGAGGGGGCGAACCGCGGCTTCGGCCTGTGGCTGATGGGCCTGCTGTGCGACGAGTTCACGGTCAGCCAGGAAAGCGGCAGGTCACGGGTCCGGCTGCGGATGCGGTTGTAGCGAAGGCGCCCCAGGGGAAGGGAGGAGGAGACACCGGAACCTGGGGGAGGCGCCGATGACCACGTACCTGCTGGCCGAGGTGACCGGCGCCGATCTGGCCGCCGCGCGGATGCAGATGGCGCTCTCGCTGGGCTGGCACATCGTCATCGCCTGCTTCGGCGTGGGCATGCCCGCCATCACGCTGATCGCCGAATGGCGCGGCCACCGCACCGGCGACGTCCGCTACCAGCTGCTGGCCCGCCGCTGGGCCAGGGCGATGGGGGTGCTGTTCGCGGTCGGCGCGGTCTCGGGGACGATCCTGTCGTTCGAGATGGGCCTGCTGTGGCCGGGGCTGATGGGCGTGTACGGCCAGGTCATCGGGCTGCCCTTCTCGATGGAGGGCATCGCGTTCTTCATCGAGGCCATCTTCCTGGGCATCTACCTGTACGCCTGGGACCGGCTGCGGCCGGTGCCGCACCTGCTGTCCGGCGTCCCGATCATGATCGCCGGGGTGGCCAGCGCGTTCTTCGTCGTCACCGCCAACGCCTGGATGCAGCAGCCCACCGGATTCGACGAGGTCAACGGCCGGATCGTGGCCGTGAACCCGTGGGCCGCGATGTTCAACCCCGCCACCCCGACGCAGACCGTCCACATGATCCTGGCCGCGTTCATGGTCGCCGGGTTCGGCATGGCCGGCGTGCACGCCGTCGCCCTGCTACGCAGGCCCGGCGACCGCTACCACCGGCTCGGCCTGCTGCTGCCGTTCACCGTCGCCGCGATCGTCGCCCCCGTCCAGGTCGTCGTCGGCGACTGGTCGGCGCACTTCGTCGCCCAGAACCAGCCGGTCAAGCTCGCCGCCATGGAGGGCGTGTTCAGGACCGCGCGCGGCGTCCCGCTGAGTGTGGGCGGCGTCGCCGTCGACGGCGAGATGCGGTACGCGCTGGAGATCCCCTACGGGCTGTCCCTGCTGGCGCACTGGAACCCGAACGCCGAGATCACCGGCCTCAACCAGACGCCCCCAGCGGACCGGCCGCCGGTGAACGTGATCCACTGGGCGTTCCAGATCATGGTCGGCGTCGGGTTCGCGCTGGTGGCGCTGGGCGCGTGGCTGGCCGTCGGGTGGAAACGGCGGCGGGACCTGCCCCGCTCGCCGTGGTTCCTGCGCGCCACCGCCGTGTCGGGCGTGGCGGCCGTGCTCGCCCTGGAGGCCGGGTGGACGGTCACCGAGGTCGGCCGCCAGCCGTGGACCGTCTACGGCGTGCTGCGCACCTCCGACGCGGTCAACCCGGCGCCCGGGCTGGTGTACGGGTTCGTGCTGGTGAGCGTCGTCTACGTGGCGCTGACCGTCGCCACCGTGTACGTGCTGCGCCGCCTGGCCCGCGCCGTGCCCGTCCCGCTCGCGCCGCAGGAGCGCGACGTCAGCGGCTACAAGGTCATCTGACATGCTGGCGGAGATCATGCTCGCGGCCCTGTGGATCGGCCTGACCGCGTACGTGCTGTTCGGCGGCGCGGACTTCGGCGGCGGCGTGTGGGACCTGCTCGCCGGCGGCGCCGTCAAGGGCGGCCGGCAGCGCGAGCTCATCGAGCACTCCATCGGGCCGGTCTGGGAGGCCAACCACGTCTGGCTGATCTTCGTCATCGTGCTGATGTGGACGGGCATCCCGCCGGTGTTCGCGGCGGTCGCCTCCACCCTCTACATCCCGCTGACGCTGGCCGCGCTCGGCATCATCGCCCGCGGCTCCGCCTTCGCCTTCCGCAAGGCGTCCACCGAGCTGTGGCAGCGCCGTCTGTTCGGCGCGACGTTCGCGTTCTCCTCCGTCGTCACGCCGTTCTTCCTGGGCACGGCTGCCGGGGCCATCGCCTCCCGGCGGGTGCCGCCCGGCATCGCCAGGGGCGACCTCGTCACCAGCTGGCTGAACCCCACGTCCGTGGTCGCGGGGCTGCTGGCCGTCGGCACCGCCGCCTACCTCGCCGCCGTCTACCTCACCCGCGACGCCGAGCGCTCGGCAGAGCGGGTCCTCGCCGAGGCGTTCAGGGGCCGCGCCCTCGCCGCCGGCGTCGTCGTCGGCCTCCTCTCGGCCGCGGGCCTGCTGGTCCTGCACGCCGACGCGCCGGCCCTGTTCGCCGAGCTGACCTCCGGCCGCGCGCTGCCGTTCCTGGTGCTGTCGATCGTGGCCGGGCTCGCCTCGCTGGTGCTGCTCTGGTTCCGCGCCTATCTCGCGGTCCGGCTCAGCGCGGCGCTCGCCGTCGCCGGGCTGCTGTGGGGCTGGGGCGTCGGCCAGTACCCCACTCTGCTGCCCGGGGTCACGCTGCGGGACGCGGCCGCGACGGACTCCGTCCTGGCCGCCAGCCTCGGCACGCTCGCCGTCGGCGCGCTGCTCCTGGTGCCGTCCCTGTGGTGGCTGTACGCCACGTTCCAGCGCGGCCACCGTCCACCCGAGCAGCCTCTCCATGGGGACGGCTAAGGCGCGGCAAACATCGTGTTGGACCCGATTTCCGGTCATCTCACCGGGTACACGCGCAATGACCGCAAGGGGGAAATATGATCGACAAGCTGCGCGACATGGGCGTGAAGTCCAGCCACCTGTACACCGCCGGATTCGCGTCCATCGGCGTCGCGGTGGCCTCCTGGACGCTCTCCACCACGATGGGGAGGGGCGGTGTGGGCCGCGCCGACCACTGGGGCATCTTCATCGGCCAGTGGGCCCCGACCTGCTTCGCCCTCGGCTGCGCGCTGCGCATGGAGGAGATTTTCGACATGGAGCACCCGGAGCAGCGCCGCGTCAAGGAACGGATGGCGGAGCGCGGCCGCGAGCCCGCCGGGGTGTGAGCACGCTCATCCGCGCCCGCTCCTGACCGCAGGGGCGGGCGCGCGACCATGACCCGGCCCGCCCGCCCGCGGTGACATGTTCGCCCGACGTGGCCGGCTCGCGCTGTCAGCGGCGGGCCCGGTCGGCCAGGACGGCGAGGCCGATGCGGTTCTGGCAGCCCGTCTTGGTCATCACGCTCGCCACGTGGGTCTTGATCGTGCTGACGCCCACGTTCAGCCGTTCCGCGATCTGCCGGTTCGACAGCCCCTGCGCCACCAGGTCCAGCACCTCCCGTTCCCTGGCCGTCAGCGAGGACGGGAGCGGGGACAGCGCGGGGCGGCGGCCGGTGGACGCCTGATCCACCAGCCGGCTGAGCGTCGACTGGCTGAAGGCGCGGTCACCGTCGGCGGCCTTGCGGACGGCGTCGAGCAGCGCGGCCGGAGGCGTGTCCTTGGTGACGAAGCCGCTCACGCCCGCCTCCAGCGCCGGATAGAGGTGGTCGTCGTCGTCGAACGTGGTGACGGCCAGCACCCGGGCGCCGGGACGGGCGGCGACGATCCGGCGGGTGGCGGTGATGCCGTCGACGCCCGGCATGCGCAGGTCCATCAGGATCACGTCCGGCACCAGCTGGTCGGCCAGCCGCACCGCTTCCTCGCCGCCCGACGCCTCGCCCACCACCTCCAGGTCGGGCTCGGGCTCGCAGAGCATGCACAGGCCGCGCCGGACGAGCAGCTGGTCGTCGACCACGAGCACCCTGATCATGGCAGCACCGCCGACACCCGCCACCCGTGCCGGCCCGGGCCCGCGTCGAACCGTCCGCCCAGCAGCGTGACCCGCTCGCGCATGCCGACCAGGCCGTGCCCGCCGGGCTTGGCCGGGGAGTCGGCGCCGTCGTCGGTGATGTCCAGCCGGACCGTGCCGTCGTCGGCCAGCGTGATGTCCAGCCAGACCGTCGCGGCCGGGCCCGCGTGCTTGGCCGCGTTCGCCAGCCCCTCCTGGGCGAGCCTCAGCAGGGCGAAGCCGCGCGCCGCGTCCAGCCCGGCCACCGCGGGATCCACGTCCGGACGGACGTCCAGGCCGTTCCTGCGGCCCTGCTCCACGACCGACTCGAGGGCGGCGGGCAGCCCGCGCGGATCCACCACCGACACCTGACCGGCCTGCCCGCTCGCCTGGGACGCGCCGTAGCCGGGGTCGCGCAGCACCTCGACCAGGCTGCGCAGGTCGGCGAGCGCGGCGGTGCCCGTCGCGTGCAGGTCGTCGAGCAGGTCGTCAGGCACGTTCCCGGGCGGCCCGGCGGGCGCCGACCGCACATGCCTGGCCACGCCGACGCGCAGCACCATGGACGACACATGGTGGGCGACCAGGTCGTGCAGCTCGCGGGCGATCGCGGTGCGCTCGGCGACGCGCGCCTCGCGCACCCTCGCCTCCGCCCGCTCCCGCTCGCTCTCCCTGGCCAGCCGGACGTACCCGCCGAGCAGCAGCGGCGCGCCGATCACCACCGCGATCCTGAACAGCGCGGACGGCAACTCCTGCGGCAGCTCGTCGAGCAGGTTGACGCAGACCACCACCCCGAGCACGGCGGCCCCTGCCGCGACCTCCCTGGACGGCCGCCGCACCGCCAGCTCGAACAGCAGCACGCACGCCAGCACCTTCATCGGGACCACGACCCCGAACCCGAGCAGGTCGGTGAGGCCGAGCAGCACCGACTGGACCAGCACCGCGCCCAGCGGCGACCACCGCCCGAGCATGCTGAGCGCCAGCGCGGCGAGCACCAGCGCCCAGTCGCGCACGCCCGCCCCGGGGCTCAGGAACAGCAGGTAGCCGGTCACACAGCCGAGCAGCACGAGGGTGCGCGGCACGACGCGTTCGATCCATCGCACGGAGGCATCGTACGCAGCGGACCGGCCCCCGGCCTCCCCCAGGTGGCGGAGGCGGCCCCCTCCAAGTGGCCGCCCAACCTGGCCCGATGCCCGAGGCGCGGACCCGCTCGGGTCGCGATCGTGGCGGGCATGTTCGCATCTCTTGGCCGCTTCGCCGCTCGGCGACGGCATCTCGTCCTGATGGCGACCCTCCTGTTCACGGCGCTGGGCGGGCTCTGGGGCACCGGTGTCTTCGGCAACGTGATCGGCGGGTCCGGGTTCGAGAGCCCGGACATGGAGTCGGTGCGGGTGGAGCGCCTGCTCGACGGCCCGCTCGGCCGCTACTCGGACGACGTGGTGGTGCTGTACGAGAGCGACAGCCTCACCGTCGACGACCCCGCCTTCTCCGGCCGGGTACGGCAGGCCCTCGCCACCGTGCCCGCCTCGTCCTACCAGCGCATGGAGTCGTACTGGACCAACCGGGACGAGAGTTTCGTGGCGAAGGACCGGAAGGCCACGTACGTGGTGGTCCAGCTTCGTTCCTCTGTCGACCAGGAACGGGTCGCCCAGCTCCGCGCGATCGAGGACAGGTTCCGGGCGCCCGGGCTGAAGGTGACGATGGGCGGCACGACCTCGATGACCAAGCAGGTCAACGAGCTGGCCGTGTCGGACCTGATCAGGGCCGAGGCGCTGTCGCTGCCGCTGGTGCTGATCCTGCTGCTGTTCATCTTCAGGGGCGTGGTGGCCGGGCTGGTGCCGCTGGGCGTCGGGCTGGTGGTGATCCCCGGCGCGCTCGTGGTGCTGCGCGTCGTCTCCTCGTTCGCGGAGATGTCGACGTACGCGGTGAACGTGGTGTCGATTCTCGGGCTCGGGCTCGCCATCGACTACGCGCTGCTCATGGTCACCAGGTTCAGGGAGGAGCTGGCCGCCGGACGGCCGGTCGACGAGGCCGTCTGGCGGACCACGGCGACGGCCGGACGCACCGTCGCCTTCTCCGGGCTGACCGTGGCCGCGTCGTTCGCCTGCCTGCTCGTCTTCCCCTCGCGGTTCCTGGTGTCGATGGCGTGGGGCGGCGTGGCCACCGTGGTCGTGGCGGTCGTCGTGTCGCTGACGCTGCTGCCCGCGCTGCTGCGGATGCTCGGCACGCGCCTGGTCGGCCGCTCCCGTCCGGTCGGACGGCGCTGGTACGAGGTGGCGCACGCGGTGATGCGGCGGCCGGTGCTCAGCACCGTCGGGATCGTGGCCGTGCTGCTCGCCCTCGGCGCTCCGTTCCTCGGCGTGAACTGGGCGCGTCCCGGCGACTGGGTGCTGCCCGCCGACGCGCAGGCCAGGCACGTCACCGAGCAGCTCGCCGGGCGCTTCGACGGCGACCCGTCGCGCGCCCTGACCGGCGTGGTCACCGGCGACCCCGCCCCCTACCTCGCCAGGTTCCGGACGGTCGACGGCGTGCGGACGGCCGAGGTGACCGGCTCCTCCCAGGGCCTGTCCCGGATCCACGTCACCTACGCGCCCGACCCGGTGTCGCCGCAGGCCCGCCAGATGGTCGAGGAGCTGCGCGGCACCGGAGCGCGCTTCGCCGGGATGGCCGCCTCCCGGGTGGACATCGTGGACATGGTCCTGTCCAGGATTCCGCTGATGGGGCTGGCCGCGGTGGTGGTCTCGTTCGTGGTGCTCTTCCTGGCGTTCGGCTCCGTCGTGCTGCCGGTCAAGGCCGTCCTGCTGAACCTGCTGTCGCTCACCGCCGCGTTCGGCGCGATCAAGCTCGTCTTCCAGGACGGCTGGCTCTCCGGCGTGCTCGGCTTCGTGCCCGTGGGCGCGGTCGACATCAACTTCCCGGTGCTCGTCGTCGGCCTGGCGCTCGGGCTGGCCATGGACTACGAGGTGTTCCTGCTGGCCAGGATCCGCGAGGAGTGGCAGCGCACGGGCGACCCGGTGGAGTCGGTGGCGGCCGGAGTCCAGCACACCGGGCGGATCATCACCAGCGCGGCGCTGCTGATGGCCGTGGTGGTCGCCGGGTTCCTCACGGCGCAGGTCACGCTGATGCTGATGATCGGCGTCGGCCTGACGATCGCCGTCGTCGTGGACGCCACCGTGGTGCGGGCCCTGCTGCTGCCGGCGACCATGGCCCTGCTGGGCCGCTGGGCCTGGTGGGCTCCGGCGCCGTTGGCCCGCTGGCACGCCCGCCACCAGCCCCCGCCCCTCCCGAACCCCGACCACCGCACCATGCCGACCCGCTGACCGCCCCACGCGGCCGGCCCACGCTGACCGGCCCACGCGGCCTGCCCGCTCGCACCTGTCCCGTACGCTTCCGGCGGTTCCGTCCTGCCTGGCGTCGCTGGGGGATGAGCTGGTATGGCCGGGCCCTACCCCGTCGGCGGGGTAGGGCCGGTCAGGTGAAGCGGCGGTACGTGACGGGGCCCCCGTTGCTCGCGACCGTGGACTCCTTGACCACGTCGCGGGGGCGCGGCGCGTGGATCATCTTGCCGTCGCCGACGTAGATGCCCACATGGTGGGCGGGCTGGCCGAAGAAGACGAGGTCGCCGACCTGCGGCTGGCCCGTGACGGCCTTGCCGCTGGCCTGGTACACCGCGGCGGTGGCGTCACCGATCTTGATACCGGCTTGGTTCATCGCGTAGTACACGAGGCCGCTGCAGTCGAAGGACGACGGCCCGTTGGAGCCCCAGATATACGGCTTGCCGAGGTGCTGCCGGGCGGCGGCGACGATGTCGGCCCCGGTGCCGTTGCCCGTCACGAACGGCACGGGCGTCGCGGCACCACCCGAGAGGGCCGTGGCGGCACCGGACCCGCCGGAGGAACTCGAGTAGGACGCGGGGGACGCACCGGAGCCGCCGCCGTTGGCGCTCGCCAGTGTGGTGGTCGCCCACTCGGGGACGGGGGTCGGCTGCCAGCGGGTCGTGCCGAACGCGTCGTCGCTCGCCTGCTTGATGCCCTTGAACGTCACGTGCTTCGCCGTGATCTTCTTCCTGATCGCGGTTTCGGCTTCGCCGACGAGCTTGTTCACGGTCGCGAGGTGGGTCTCGGCGTCCTCGACGGCCTTGCCGACCACCGGCGCGATCGCCTTGTCGAAGTCCTCCGTGGACACGTCGGGGTTCGCCTTCCGGAACGAGCGGACCCGCTCCAGCACGCCCTCGCAGACCCCGTTGACCTTGGAGTGGGCCGTCTCCATCGCCTCCGCGACGGAGTCGAGGGTGCCCGCGCAGCCGGTGAGGACGTCGTGGAGGGCCTCGCCGGCGACGTGGTAGGCGCGCATGTACTTCGTGAACTCGTCGGCGGAGGCGCCCTCCCAGCCGGTGTTGATGTTCTTGACCGCGGTGTCGAGCCGGCCGGTGCCGGTGTTGACCGTGCCGGCGGTGCCGCGCCAGCGCTTGGCGAGGTCGCGGATGCTGCTGGGGCTACCGCTGACCTTCTGCAGGATGCCGGCCAGCCGGTCGCCGCCGCCGGGCAGCCCGTCCACGGTCTCGGTCGCGCCCATCAGGCCGCCCCTACTTCACTGGCCTTGTTCGCCTTGCGGACGTTGATCTCTACCTCCTCAAGGCCCGCCTTGACGCCGGCGAGTCGGCGGTGGGCGTACTCGAGGTCGTCGTTCGTGATGTCCTCGACCCGGTCGAGCAGGGTGGCCAGCGCGGACGCACTGTCGAGCTTGCCGAACATCAGGGAGTCGGCTGCCGCGGCCGGATAGCCGCCCGCGGCCTCGTAGTAGTCCTTGGACAGCTCGCGCGCGATCGTCTGACCGTCGCCGAGTGCCTGGAACTGGAGATCGAGACCCGCCATCAACACCGCCCACCGGATCGGCCCGTACTGACCACATCCATAACGGATGTGATCATTCTATGCGTCCGTCACTTTACTCGAAGCAGCGCTCTCGTATCCGGAACCGCTGAGGCCGAGGCGGGCGTCAGAAATAAAACCGGCGAACGACCGCAGCAGGGAATTCGACAAGATCCGCGAAGTGGAGGGGCAGCGAGACCGAGCGCCGGCTGCGGACGTCCTTCGCCGGCGTGCTCGGTGCCTCATCCCTGGCGGTGAGGGTGCTTTGCACCGCTCGGTGCCCGCCTGGTCGGTCCAGGTGCTCGGCGGAAGGCGCGACTGAGCCGAGGGGCGCGGGCCGGATCGCGACGAGTAATCGATTTCCCAGTTTCGTTGACGGGATATAACCGCCGACTTACTGTGATGGCGGGTAATCGATTTCCCGCTCGACGAGGCCATTCGAGGTGCTGGAGGTTCCATGGGCTTAGCCCGATCCCTGGCCGCACTCCTACTCGTGACGACGGCAGTCGTCGCCCCCGTCCAGGCCGCCCGAGCGGCGGCGCCGGACGGGCGGCAGAACGTGTCCAACGGCGAGTTCCGCAAGATCTACACCCCGCGTGACTGGGACGCATCCCACAGGACCTACATCAACGATCATTCGATCATCCAGGGTCACGACGGGACCTGGCACATGTTCGGGATCACCGGTCCGGAGGCTCCGCCAGGCCGGCTGCCCGTCTGGGAGGACGAGGACCAGATCGCGCACGCCACCTCGAAGACGCTGACCGGCCAGTGGGACCAGCAGGCACCGGTCCTGTACACCGGCGGACCCGGCTACGCCGAGGAGACGCACATGTGGGCTCCGCACGTCATCGAGCCGAATGGAGCCGGCACGTACTACATGTTCTACTCGGGTGGCGGCACCGACCACACGAAGACGGTCATCAGCGTGGCGACATCGACCGACCTGTGGCACTGGACGAAACTGGTGTCCGGCCCGGTGTTCCGTGACGGGGACAGCGCCCGTGATCCCTTCGTCGCGTGGGTGAACGACCACTGGGTCATCTACTACACGGCCACCTCGAACAAGCTCGAGAGCGGACGGCCCATCGTCGCCTACCGGACCAGCGCCAACCTGGTCAACTGGAGTGACCCGCCGGGAGTGGCCTTCGCCGACTGGAACGACGACAACTACGTCGCCACGGAGTCGCCCCAGGTGATCAGGCGAGGCGACTGGTGGTACCTGTTCATCGGCCCACGGGCCGGCTACAACGGCACCGACGTCTTCCGCAGCCGCGACCCGCTGAACTTCCGGATCGAGGACTTCGCGGGCCGCATCAACGCGCACGCGACCGAGGTCGTGCAGGACGACGCCACGGGCTGGTGGGTGACCCAGAGCGGCTGGTGGCACAACGGGCTGTCGATCGCGCCCCTCAACTGGCGTCCGGGCGACTACCTGCGCACCCCCGCCGCCAACCCGGCCATCGCCCGCAACGCGGCCGGACTGCTCGAGATGTGGGTGGTGTCGAACGACCGGACCGGCCTCTACCACCGCAGGCAGACCGGCCCCGACAGCTGGACCGCGTGGGACCGGTTCGGTGACGCGCTGCGCGGCGTGCCGACCGTGGGCCAGAACGCCGACGGCCGCCTGGAGGTCTTCGCCGTCGCACCCGACGGCGGATCCATGTGGCACAGATACCAGCTGGCGCCCAACGGCGCGTGGAGCGGCTGGGAGTCGTTCGGCGGGCCGGCCGCCGGCGCGCCTGCCGTGGGCCGCAGCGCGGACGGCCGCCTGGAGGTGTTCGCGGTCGGGCCCGACGGCGCCACCCTTGCGCACCGCTTCCAAGTGGCGCCGAACGGTGCGTGGAGCGACTGGAACGGCCAGTTCGGCGGCCCCACCGGCGCTGTGCCCGCCGTCGGCCAGGACGCCGACGGCCGCCTGGAGATCTTCGCGCTCGCCCCGGGCGGCGACAGCATCGCCCACCGCTGGCAGCTCACGCCGAACGGGGCGTGGAGCGACTGGGAGCCCGCGTTCGGCGGCCCGGCGGGCGGCGCTCCGACGGTCGGCAGGAATGCCGACGGGCGGCTGGAGGTGTTCGTCACCGCGCCCGGCGGCGCCGGCATCTACCACCGCTGGCAGCTGGCGCCCAACGGCGGGTGGAGCGCCTGGGAACAGTTCGGCGACGCAGCGGGCAGCAGCCCCTCCGTCGCCGCTGGCGTGGACGGCCGCTTGCACGTGTTCGCACTCGGTCCTGGACACGCCGGCGTCTACCTGCGCAAGCAGGCGGCGCCGAGCGGGGCGTGGCTTCCGTGGGAGCAGTTCGGCGGCCCGGCCGGGTGCGTTCCCGCGCTCGGCAGTACGGCGGGCGGCAACCTGCAGGCGTTCGCGATCTCCCCGGAGGGGACGCACGTCTTCTCCAGGCGGCAGACCAGCGGCAACACGTGGACCGACTGGGCAGGGGTGGCGGAAACCGCCTCTGACATCCCCTGCGGCTACTTGATGTAACACCGCAATGGCCGTCGGGTGTAACTCGCTCGTAGGGAGAGGAGAGGCGCGTGGCCCGGATCAGGCTTGCTCTGGCGGTTCTTCTATTCGCGCCCACCAATTGATGTTCTGACCGGTGGTCCCGAAGGCGGTTGCTGAGATCGCGAAAGGTGCCGCGCTCGGGTTGCTGTTCAGTTCGGTTCGGCACCTGAGATAACCTGACCGCGCCAGTGAAGAACCGCTCGGTCCGAATCCAATGAGCACACCGAGAGAATGTCCGAGACGTAACTGTCGCTCTCGCTCCACCATTGGCCCTGTAGGGGCATCCCCTGCCTCTCCATGCATATCCCGGTGACTTCCGTTCCGCCGGCCCGGGTGAATTCTCCGCCCATTCAAAAATACGCGGGGAAGAACTTTCGGCCTGCTGAACCGGCAGGCCGAAAGGACCGCCCGCACGGGGTGGCCGTCTGGGTACTCTGCCGCTCCCGGCGACCCCAGGACGGGCCCGGGAGCGGCCGCGCCGGCGTGGCGCCCACCCCTTCCTGCTCCCGGTGCGGCGCACGACGCCGGGCAGGGGGTGGGACAGGGCGCGGAGCAGAGGCAGAACACGGGATGGGGCACGGAATTCACGCGAAGTCAAACAACGGGATCAGAAATTGACAGAGCGCTTGGCGGCATGCCCACGGGAGCGCACTGAACCGCCGGCCCGCTCACATCTTCAAGAATTGACAGAACACTTGGCGGTATGCCCTCGGGGGCGCCGGAAAATCGCCGACCGTTACCGGCCGCCTGAGAATTGACACACGCCCGATGGTCGCCTACGGTCCGCTCGTCAGCTTTTCCAGACCGCATCCGAAGGTATTCATGCCTACATCCACGTTGCCGAAGTCCAGGCAGCAGTTGATTCTCGCCGTTCTCATGGTGTGTTCACTGCTGATCTGGCTGGACAACACCGTCCTGAGTACCACCCTGGAGACCCTCGCGGACCCGGTCCGTGGGCTGAACGCCAGCCCGGCCGAGCTGCAGTGGGCCACCGGCTCGTACACGCTGGCCTTCGCCACCTTGATGTTCACCGCGGGTGCGCTGGGCGACCGCTTCGGCCACCGGGTCGTGCTAGCGACGGGCCTGGTGGTCTTCGCCGCGTCCTCGGTGTGGGCGGCGTACGCGGGTGACGCGGGGCAGCTCATCGCCGCGCGGGCGGCGATGGGCGTCGGCAGCGCGCTGATCATGCCGGCCAACCTGGCCATCCTCATGTGGACGTTCACCGGCCCGGCGCGGTCGACCGCGATCGCCATCTCCTCGACCTCCGCCGGTGTCGGCATGGCCGTGGGCCCGGTGCTCGCCGGTGTGCTGCTCGACCACTTCTGGTGGGGCTCGGTCTTCTTGGTCAATGTCCCGGTCGTGGTCCTCGCGCTGATCGGCATCGCCCTGCTGGTCCCGAACTTCCGCAGCCCCGTCGTGCGACCGCTGGACCCGGCCGGGATGCTGCTGTCCGTCACCGGTCTCGCGGCGCTCGCCTACGGACTGATCCGCGCGGGTCAGGTGGCGGCCTGGGGCCGTACGGACGTCTGGGCGCCGATCGTCGTCGGACTGATCCTGCTGGCCGTGTTCGTCCGCGTCGAACTGCGCAGCAAGATGCCGAGCTTTGATCCCCGGCTGCTCGCCCAGCGCGCGTTCGGCGGCGGCAACGTGGCGCTCGGCCTGCTCCTGTTCGCCATCTCCGCGGTCACCTTCTACAACGCGTTCTACCTGCAGGGCGCGCGCGGCTACTCGCCGATCGAGGCGGGCCTGGCCGGCCTCCCGACCGCGCTCGGCGCGATCTTCGGCGCTCCCGTCGGCGCCCGCCTGGTGCGCCGCTGGTCGCTGCGGCTCGTCGCCGTGCCGGCGCTGATCGTCGCGGCGCTGACCATGGGCGCGTACGGGCTCTTCGGACTGGGCACGCCCCTTGTCCGGATCGAGGTCGTGCTGCTGGTCCAGGGCCTGTCCATCGGCATGGTGCTCGGCCCGGTGACCGCGGCGCTGATCAGCACGCTGCCGCTGGAGCGGGCCGGTGCCGGGTCGGCCGTCACCAACACCGTGCGCCAGACCGGCAGTGTGATCGGTATCGCCGTCGGCGGCACGATCATGTCGATCGGGTACCGACGCGCGATCGAGCCGTCGCTGGACGGTGTCCCCGGACCGGTACGGGAGCAGGCGCGGGTCTCCGCCGAACAGGCGCGGCACGTCGCCACCACGTCCCACCTGCCCGCGCTCGGGCACGCCGCCGACGACGCGTTCGTCCACGCCATGCATGTCGGCGCGGTCTGGATCATGTTCATCGCGCTCTTCGGCGCGGCCGTGCTGCTGCTCGCCCTGCGCGCGGTCCGCAAGCCCGCGGCTGCCGGGGGCGCGCCGGAGCGCGCGCGGGACGGCGGCCCGACCGCGGACGAGACGGCCCCCCGGGCTGGGGCCGAGGACCTGACCGCCCGCGAGGGCGACGACGTGGGCACCCGCTGACGCCATGGGAACCAGGCAGAAACTCCCCGAGGCGCGGTCGGACAGTCAGGCCACGTACCTGCCCGACCGGCACATGTTCGCCCTGTGGACCTGGGCCGACGGCGCCGTGGGGGCGGCCCCGGCGGTCGGTGACGTCGAGACCGTCCCCCTGGTCGTGCCGACGCCGGACCTCGGCAGGCTCAAGGTGTCCGACGTCGACTGCGTGCTGATCGAGCCGGACCGGCTCGTGACCGTGCCCCTCGACTCGCCCGGCCGGTCGGTGGACGTCTGGCGGTCGTGGATCGCGGGCGGCGAGTCGGCTCTGCCGATGGCCGCGCACGCGGTCCCCGACGCCACGGGTGTCGCCGTCACGACGGCGGAACACGCGAGCGGCGTCTTCCGCCGCACCACCTCGGTGGGGGCCGAGATGCGCGCGGCGCTCACCGCCAAGCTGCGCCCGTATCAGGTACGCGGGGTGAGCTGGCTGCGCGAGACCATCGAGACGCACGGCGGCGCGGTGCTGGCCGACGAGATGGGACTCGGCAAGACCCTGCAGACCATCGGCTGTGTCGCCGGACGCGCCGAGAAGGGGCCGCAACTGGTGGTCTGTCCCACGTCGTTGGTGGGGAACTGGGCGCACGAGATCGCGCGGTTCGCACCCGACCTGCGCACCACGATCTGGCGCGGCGGGCCGCTGCCCGCGGTGGACAGCGGCACGGTGGTGCTCACCGGCTACCCCACGCTGCGCACGCATAGCCCGGCCCTGGCGGGGATCCAGTGGAGCACCGCGGTCTTCGACGAGGCGCAGGTCCTGAAGAACCCCCGAACGCAGGTGTCGAAGGCCGCGCGCACCATCGCGGCCGACGCGCGGATCGCCCTGACCGGGACGCCCGTCGAGAATCACCTCGACGAGCTGTGGGCCCTGCTCAATCTGGTCGCACCGCACCTGTTCGGGAACCGGACGCAGTTCCGCCGTCGTTTCGTGCGGCCGGTCGCGGACGGCTCCCCGGCCGCTTCCGCCCGGCTGCGCGGGGCCATCGAGCCGGTCGTGCTGATGCGGAAGAAGTCCCAGGTCGCGGGGTCGCTCCCGCCCAAGATCCATGCCGATCTCATCTGCGACCTCACCGAGGAGCAGGAGAGGCTGTACGACCGGCTGCTGGAGCAGGTCATCGACGACGGCTTCGGCAGTGGCGCCCAGCGGCAGACCAAGGTGCTCGCGGTCCTGACCTCGCTCAAGCAGGTCTGCAACCATCCGGGCCTGATCACGGACGACCTCGGTGAGCTGTCGGGCAGGTCGGGAAAGCTCGACCTGTGCACCGACATCGTGGCCAACAACCTGGAGAACGACTCTCCGACTCTCGTCTTCACCCAGTACCGGCAGACCGGTGAGCTGCTGGTCCGGCATTTCGCCGAACAGTTCGGGGTGAGTACGCCGTTCTTCCACGTCGGCCTGAACCAGGAGCAACGGGCCGACATCGTCCGCCGGTTCCAGTCCGACGACGGTCCGAAGGTGCTCGTCCTCAGCCTGAAGGCCGGGGGCACCGGGCTCACGCTCACGCGCGCGGCCGACGTCATCCATTTCGACCGGTGGTGGAACCCGGCCGTGGAGGCTCAGGCGTCCGACCGGGTCCACCGGATCGGCCAGACCCGCACGGTCACCGTCACCACCCTGACCACCGGGACCACCGTCGAGGAGCACATCGCGGCCATGCACAGCCGCAAGTCCGCGCTGTCGGACATCGCCGACATGTCCAGCGTCGCCGAGCTGACACGCCTGGACGACGACCGTCTCATCGAGGTCCTGCGCCGGAAGCGAGTCAACTGACCATGGCCGACCACGACTACGGTTACACGAAGTGGGGCAAGGACTGGGTCCGGTTCGCCGAGTCGTTGCGCCAGACCCGTCCCGATCCCCAGCTGCCGAGCGCGCGGCGCATGGCGCGCGACGGGAAGGTGCAGATCACGTTCGACGGCCGGACCGCGCGCGCCGCCGTGCACCGAGGTCGCAGCACCACGGTGGTCACGATCGAGGTCGCGCCGATGTCCGCGGGGGCGACGGCCGAGATCTCCCGTCAGCTGAGCGGCATCCAGCCCCTGCTCACTGACGATCTGTACCGCGCGATCGCCGACGCGGGCCATCCGCCCGCGCCGGTCCTCGAAAGCGTCGACTGCTCCTGCCCGGCCGCCACCCCGCGGTGCGTCCATGAGCTGGCCGTCTACTACGACATGGCGCGGCGCATCGACGACGATCCCCGCATCGCTCTCGACGTGCAGGGTTTCTTCCGCACTTCGGCGGGCGGCGGCCAGGCGCCCGCCGAAGCGACGGCGCAGCGCTGGATCGCGCTCAACTCCCTTGATCCGGCCGCCTACTTCACGGTGGCCGAGTGACCCGGCCGGTCAGGTCGGCGGCTTGGCTGGTGATCGTGGTGATGGTGCGGGTGACCTGTCCGCCAAGGAGGGCCAGGGCATGGACGGCGACCCAGGACTCGGCGGCGGGGTCGTCTTTGCGGTGCAGGCACCACGCAGCTCCCCACACATACTCAAGGACATGGACGAGGTCCACGACGATGTTGATGGCGATACTCCGGCGGGCGGCTTCGGCTTGGATCAGGTCGAGCTGGTGGCGGGCGCCGTCGACCAGTACCACCCAGGTTCTTCGGTGTCCGGGATCGCGGGCTTCGGCCTGATCGAACGCCGCGGCGATGACATGCTGGGCGCCCTCGGCGACCGAGCCGGTCAACCATTTCCCCGTGGCCCGTGGCCCGTGGCCCGTGGCCCGTGGCCCGAGGCCCAGGCCTGGGTGTGCGGTCGGCGCTGCGGCTGCCGCCGGGGCGGGGCGATGATGTCGTGCGGTCGGCGCGGGGCGGGCTCGGTGTCGTAGACACAGGCGAGAGCCGCCATGCGTTTGCGTCCGTTCTTCTCGCCCGAGGCGAGCCGGGTGCGGAACCGGCCCGCCCGGGCCGCGGCGGCTTTGGCGGTCGCGGGCCGCAGCGCTTCGGGTCTCATCACGATGCCTTGGCGTCGGCGGTCAGCACCAGCAGCGTCCCGGCGGTCAGCCTCGCCCACGCCCTGGCTTATTCCGCGCCACCTGCCAATTCCTCGTACAACCCTTCCAGAGCGGTGTGGTCGTCGTCGGTACCGGTGTGCGGAGCGGCGAACCAGCGCGCGTACTCGGCGATCTCGGAAAGCCGCCAGTCCAGCGCGAACAGCTCAACCATCGCGGGGTCGGGGAGCAAGAGGCCGTCTGCCACAGCGAGCAGGTCGGCGTAGTCCCGTTCTGGCGGCGCGAGAGCCAGCGACTCCCAATCGACCAGCCTCAGCCCGTGGGCGGTCATGACTTGAGTTCGACGCCCGCCAGGCCGCTGCCGACGCGGACGACCGCGCCAAGGCCGCCGAGGTCGCCCGGCACCGGCAACGCGAATACGACGAAGCTGAAGCCGCTCGTGTCGAGCGGCAGGAGCTGGCCGCCCAGGCCCGCGCCGCCACCGAGGGCACCCAGGCCGATGCGTCCATAGACGTCTTCAACGCCATGGCCGAGATCCGGATGGCGGCCTCGCGGGCGCTGGCGCTGCTGGCCAAGCAGCAGATCGCCTTCACTGCCGATCGGGCCGAGGCCATCGCCGAGCTCTGCGACGGCGCCGAGGCGGCGATCGCCGCCGTCCGCGACATGGCCACCGGCGCTGCTCTGGACGACGCCGCGCTCGTGGCTTTCATGGATGAGAACGGCAAATTCCTGTGAGCCGACGCCGTGACGCGATGGGCTGGACCCGCGCCGAAACCGACGTCGCCGAGGTCATGATCTGGCTGCGCAGCAACCACGGCCGCGAGGTCAGCTACGCCGACATCGCCGCCGGCGTCGGCATCAAGGACGGCGCCCGCCTGCGGCGGGCCGTCAAGGTCGCCCGCGTGGTCGCAGCCAACCGGAGCGATCGCCTGGAGAAGTTCCTACCATCGCAAAACCCCGCCCGGCGCACGATGGCCACGGCCGTCGACGAGTGCATCACCAAGGTCTCCGGCATCGACAAGGTCGGCCCTCAGGTGGTCAAGCAGGAGAACACCGGCCTGCTGGCTCAGATGATCGCCGCCCTGGAAGCGCGTCTCACTGAAACTGCGGGCTGACCAGGAAAGACGACCCGCGAAGGTGGTGTCCGGATCTGCCGATGAGCGCGCACTCCTGGCTTCCGGAGCGACGTCACGTGACGAGCACGGCGGTGAGCATCGAGAGATACGACTCGTGGGCGAGACGCAGGCTGTCAAGGTCGGACGTCTCGAACCACGCCACAGCGTCGTGCTCGTCCGGCGCGGCGTTGACGGGTGTTCCGGTCCACCTGTCGATCAACCAGATCTGCATGTCGAACGTCGCGGTCCGGATCTCATGCATCGGCGGGCTGGACGGCTCCGATGCCGTGATTCCCAACTCCTCCCGAAGCTCGCGGACAAGGCTCTCTTTCGGATCCTCCCCCTCCTCAACATGACCGCCCGGCAGGTCCCACACGTCGGGATACCAACGGCGTCCGGCGCTTCGATGACACAACAACACCCGATCGCCGTCGCGAAGAACGGCCGTCACAATCCGGACCGGACCGGAGTCGTCAGCGGAGATCGTCATCGGCACATTCTGACCCATGCGGATCTGAGTTCGGTCAACTTGCCCTACGTGAAAGAAGAGATCATCATCCTCTGACCTGCTGGAAGGGTCCGACAACCCTAGATAACGATCGGTCCGCTGTGGTCGCACTCGGCAGTGTGGGACGGCCTGCCGGCCCCGGTCGGGGTGGAGGCGGGCATGTCTGACCTGGACCTGGGCGAGGGGTGGACCGACCGGTGGTCGGTGACCTGGGACAGGCCGCGATTTGGTCTCGCGTTCGGTCCGAGAGCTGCTGCGGTGGCCGGTGGTCGGGGGCGGCCCGATTCGCTGGTTCTCCTGGCGGCGGGATCAGCGGCACCGTCCAGGGTTGCAGTTCATGGTCAGTACAGGTCGTCATCATGGGTTCGAGAGTCTGGAGGAGGCCAGGCTGCTGCTGGTCCTGGACTTCGCAGGCGATCTGGTCGATGTCGTCTCGCAGCCGTTGCGGTTGCGGTTCGGCACCGCCGCCGGAGATCGGGAGCACACCCCCGATTTCCTGGCTGTGACCAGGTCGGGGACTTGGCTGATTGATGTGCGGCCCGCTCGGTTGATCGGCGAGCCGGATCTGGAATCGTTCGCCGCGGCGGCCGAGGTCGCGATGGCGTGTGGCTGGCGGTTTGCGGTGATAGCCGAGTGGAAAGCGCACGTGACGGCCACGCTGGACGCGTTGTCCTCGCAGCGCCGGCCATTGTCGGATCCGCTGGGCCTGCGGCCTGGCCTGCTCGCTGCGGCGGCCCGGCCGGGCGCGCGGTTCGGGCAGGTCGCGGCCGCGCTTGCCGGGAAGGCCGGCGTCTCGCCCGGGAAGATCGGCGGATCGCCCGGGAAGGTCGGCGCCCGCCGGCCTATCCTCGGGCGTTCACGGCGCTGAGCGAGTCCAGGTCCAGTACGGCGTTCGCCGTCCGCTCGATGATGCCGAGGCTGATCTCGTCGGGCTGGTACTTCGGCTGGATGACGCTGTGCCCGATGGTCGTCAGCCAGACGAAGTAAGGGTAGAACGCCTGCTGGCGATAGGCGAGCCAGGCGTCATCCGGCGCCGGCGCCTCGCCTCCGGCCGCGGCGAGCCGGTCCAGGTAGAAGGCCAGCAGGTCACGTTCCCATGCGCGGCGGTTCTCCACCGTGAGCCCGGACGCGACGGTGTAGCTGAAGTCGTAGGCCCAGGTGCCGCGCATGACGACCTGCCAGTCCGTGAACCCCATGCGGCCGTCCGCGGTCATGTACGTGTTGCCGATGTGGGAGTCTCCGTGGAGCAGAGTCAGGGGGCCCTGGCTGGCCACGTCGAGTGATCGTTCGAGCGCCCGGTAGAGCGTGTCCTGCTGGGACACGATCGCCTCCGGCAGCACCGACCTGGCCCGCCGGGCTCCGACCTTGGCCCGCTTCTCCATGCCGATCAGCCTGTCGAGGTTGCCGAAGTGCGAGCTGGGCAGCTTCAGCCAGACGTGTCCGGCCAGCCCGCGGGCGTTCCAGTAGTGTCCGTGCCAGGCCGCCATGTTGGCGAGGAGATCCTCGATCTGCTCCCGCGAGATCGGCGTCTGGGGCGAGCAGAAGGTCGCACCCTTGGTGGCCACGATGTCTTCCATCAGCGAGATCGAGCGGCCCGACTGAAGATCGACTGCCCCGTGGTAACCGCGCGCCGCCTCGATGCCGAGGTCGGGCCGGAGATGGCGGTAGAAGTTCGGCTCGCCCTCGAGGACGCTGGCCAGGCTCAGGACGAGGCGCTGCTTGAACCCCGCCGTCGACTTGGCGAACAGGACAGAGGGAAGACCCGCCCGGCGGCCGGTGTCGTTGTAGTCGATCGTGATCCTCCAGCGGGAGGACGTGCCGCTGCTCACGTTCCTGGTCGTGAACGACTCGACGGCCGCCCCCGGAATCCCGGCGCAGATCACGGCGGTCAGCCACTCGCGGGTGACCTCCTTGCCCGACACGGGAATGTCGGCCGACTCGCGCCGGCTGAGTCCCTCCCGGACGACGTGACTGCCTACGCGGGCGATCCCTTTGACTATCTCAAGTCTCGGGTTACTCGTACGGAGGGATGTCGTCACGGTCGATCTCCTTCGAGAAGCGGCAGCCGGTTCAGCAAATGATCTTCCTCCGGGAGTATGCCACCGCCGAAGCCGTCACGACGCCACAAAGAACACCGAATCTGACCATCAGTCAAGCCGTGGACCACGCTACGACGCGATCGGTGGCGAGGTCATAGCCGATCAACGGATGCTCGGCGCTGCCCTCCGGGGTGAGGACCATCGGCTTGCCCAGCACCGGCCGACGGCCCGCAGGAACGCGCACACCACGTCGAGCCGCTCCTGGCCCTGCAGTTCCAGCGGCTCGAAATCGACCTCGATCTCCGCGTCGGTGAAGAAGTGCACGTTGACCAGCACCTCGGGGATCGGCCGGATCCGCAGCAGCACCGACATCTCACCCCGCCGGGCCAGCACGTCCTCCACCCGGTCCCGCACTGGCCGGCCGTCCTCCGAGTACGCGAACCACCAGCCCTTGGACCGGACGAGGTCAACGAAGACCTGCCAGTCGGCCACCGCCGTGTCTGGCGCGATCTTCGACGCGCACCGCGAAACCCTGTGTCGTGCCAATACTCGTGCACTGGCTCTCACCTGGGATGCAAGCGATCGCTAACCTCGGGCTTTCGTGCGGCCAAGGCCGATCCCGGACGTCCGCGAGCAGTCCTTCGTCAGGTACGCGAACCAACACGGCATCGGCTACAACCTGACGACCTACTCAGCGACCCACTGGCTGTCGGGCGACCGCTCCGGCTCGGAACTGTACGCGGAGGCGTACTCGTTCTGGCTCCTGGACCCCGGCGCTCTGACCATGCACCACGCCTGGCCTCCTGCCGTACTTCGACGACGGCTCTTTCAGAACCTGAACCGCCGCACACGGGCCATGCCGCCGGGGAGGAAGGGGTTCCGGCCGCACGTCTTCTCACGGGAGCGCGGATCAGGCCGAGCGCCTCGATGCGGGACAGATCAACCGGAATGCACACGTCTTCAGCGAAACCGCCGTAAGCTCCCAGAGCGCGTCAGTCGGTTCATGATCCATGACCCGGCGTGACGAGCCGAGTGGCGATCAGAAAGGCGGTTCATTCCGTGACCCAAGGCCCATGGCCTCAGCAGCCCCCCGCGGCTCCCGTTCCCGCCGAGCCACTGCTGACCAGGGACTATGACGCGGATCCCGCGCTCGTGCACGAAAGACTGCGCAAGACCTACGGCCCCGTCGCGCCGGTCGATCTGCTCGGGGTGCCCGTCTGGTTCGTCACGGGCTACGAGGAAGTGCTCCGCGTCCTGCAGAACAGCGGGGGCGTGTGGAGCAAGCGCCCGGACAAGTGGAAGGCGAACGCGGAAGGCCGGATACCGGCCGACTGGCCCCTGCTCCCCGCCTTCCAGATCAACAGCTCCACGTTCCAGGAAGGCACCGAGCTGCACCAGCTCCGCGCCGCCTGGACCAGCGCCCTCACCCCCTTCCAGGACCACGGCCACGCCCAGGCGCAACAGCTGGAGCAGGCCACCGTGCGCTACGCCGACGACCTCATCGACGTGCTGTCTGAGGGCAGCGCCGCGGGCTGGGCGGACCTGGCGGCGCAGTACGCGCGACCGCTCCCCCTGATGGTCGCCAACCGTATGCTCGGCTTCTCCGCCGCGCGCGGCGAGGACGTCGTGATGGACATTTGGCGGATATCCGACGCCGGCCCCGACGCCGCCGGGGCCTTCCAGCGTTTGTACGCCGCCATGACCGAGCTGGGTGCGGCCAAACGGGAGTCCCCTGGCGACGACCTGCCGTCATACATGATCAGCGCCAAGCCGGACATCACCCTGGACGTGCTGGCCCGCGAGCTCCTCATGCTGCCAGGCCTGCTCGACTTCACCGCCAGTCTCGTCTGCAACGTGGTCGTCGAGGTCATCTCCAACCCGGACATACGGGAGAGCCTGTCGGTGGGGGCCATCGACGAGACAGTGAACAAGGTCGCCCTGCTCAACCCGCCGATGGCCAACCTGACCTTCCGCTACGCGCTGACAGACGTCAAGCTGGGCAACTACACCATTGCCGCCGGCGATCCCGTGATGCTCTCCGTTGGCGCGGCCCACCGCGACCCGCGCTTCGCCGGGGCCATCGACTGGCACGCCATCCGCAGCACCCGCGCCCACCTGGCCTGGGGGGCCGGGCCGCACAGCTGCCTCGGCCAGGTGCTGGCGACCCGGATCGCCATCATCGCCGTGCAGCGGCTCTTCACGCGCTTCTCCAAGGTGAAACTGGCGCTCCCGGCCGACCAGCTGCCCTGGCGTCCTTCCCCGTTCATGCGGGCGCTGCGGTCGCTGCCCATCCAGTACGAGCTGACCAGGGAGCCGGGGCCCCGGAGCGGTTCCGGCGCCCACGAGGCGCCCGCCGAGCAGACGTCCCAGGCGGACGAACCCACCGCGAAGCCGTCCAGGTCCCCGCTGTGGAACTTCCTGCGAGGGCTGCGCCGCGCACGGTGAGAGAGGCATCATGACCAACACCGCGCTCACGAGGGCGACGTACGACGTCGACGGCGTGCAGCAGTTCCCCGGACGACAGGCGGCACGATGTCACGTTCATCGTCGCGGATCAGCCTGAGGTTGCCCTCGGTGTCGTAGGCGCAGACCCCAAAGATCCGAGGGCAGGGGAAGTCGGCCTAGTAAGCTGGTCCACATGACCGCTCCCCAGCACCGTGCGCACCTTGCCGATCGCGTCCAACGGCTCGAAGCGGCCGCCTTCACGCTCGGTGCCGATGCGGGGGACATCAAGGCGGCGGTGGACCAGCTTCCGCACACGCTCCGCCAGGAAATCCTCGACTACACCGAGCCCGTCTTCGGGGAAATCATGGCGGGCAACGCGTCACTGGCTACCAAGGAACATCTGGACCAGCTTGAGTAGCGGCTGAAGGAGCTGATCGAAGCGCGCTTCGGTCAGGTCGACGCCAAGCTCGACCGACTCCTGGCAGCTCGGCCGCAACCGCCGGTGAGCTGAGGCGCGAGCGCCGCGCTGGCACGAGGTGACCGCCTGGCTGCTCACCCGTCGCAGGTCATAGGTAGGCCCGCAGCTACTGCAGTCGAGGCGGCTGCGATCGGGCGGGGGAGTGGGCGGGGCTTGCGAGGCCGCCATCACTACGTCATCGCACTGCTCCTGTCACCTGTGTCAGAGGGCCGCTTCTGCATCCTTAGCCCTCCGCGAATCGTTCCAACGACCATCGCCGTCGGGCCACGTCCAGCGACAACATCAGCACACCCGAGCCGTGTCCTGAGCAAGCCTGCAGCCGGTAGTGCCAGATGTCCAACGGCGCGTCGTGGGGCAGGTCCTCACGCCACCACTACCGCGTCGTCGCCCACGTCTTCAGCACCGCCTGCACCTGGTAGGTGCGCACGCGTGGCCAGGTTCGAGATCTGCAACCACCGCTGGATCCATCTCTCCGAGCCCGGGTACGGCGTGGCCATCCCCCGACGTGCCTACCTCAGGGCTCGCCGTGAGGGGGCACCTTGCCCTCCGTCTTTCACGCCCGGGGGGCGTCTCCGAGGTCCGGTATCGCCAGCCGCTCGCCGCCCTTGAGGGCGGATTGGTGCGCGACGATGCCGGGCAAGGTGTAGCGTGCGGCGACCCAGGCGTTGACCGGGGGCAGCGAGCCGGTGGCGACCGCCCGCACGAAGTCGTCGGCCAGGAAGTGGTGACTGCCCTCGTGGCCGTTGGAGACGTGGGCGAACTCTTCGGGCAGCCGGGAGCGGTCGTGCACCGGCGCTGAACCCGAGGTGAAGGCGTCTCTAAGGGCGGCGGCAACGTGCTGGAGCGAGGGGTCGTCAGGCGGCAGGGTGGGCTTGGGCTGCAGGTAGTCGGTGATGTCGGTGACGCCGCTCTTGTCCTGCCACAGGCTCACTGTGGCCAGCTGCTCCAGACTCCCCTCCGTCCCGAAGAACCGGAACCGCGATTCGCGGATGTGCGAGGGGTAGCCGACTCGCCGGAACTCGTTTGTCCGGAAACATCCTCCGCCCTCGACCTCGAACAGCGCGGTGGCGTTGGAGAAATCGTTGCCGAACTGGCTGACCGACTTGTCGAACACATCGTCTCCGCGATCGTCGACGACCCCGATTGCCGACACGCTGACGGCGTGCGTCTGCCAGGCGCCGAGTACACCGCCGATCGCATGGGTGGGGTAGAGCAGTGGCGGGTAGCTAGCGGTCGCCTTCCAGTTGTCGCCGCCGCTGTACCGGTAGGCGTCGTAGAAGCCGAGGTCCATGTCGTGCACGTAGTCGCCTTCTGCGTAGAACAGCCGTCCGAAGCTGCCGGCAGCGATCTGATTGCGGGCGTACACGGTGGCCGGGTTGTACTGGCTGGTCTCCCCCATCATGTAGATCAGCCCAGTCTCTTGGACGGCCGTGATGATGGCTGCGATCTCCTCCTCGGTCACCGCCATGGGCACTGCCGAATACACGTGCTTACCGGCCCGCAGCGCCTGGACGGCCAGCGGCCCGTGGGTCCAGCGCTGGGTGAAGATGGCGACCGCGTCGACGTCAGAGTTGAGCAGGGCCTCGAAGGACGGCACGGTGCCGGCAAGGTCGTAGTCAGCGACCAGCCGGGCGGCCCGGTCAGCGATCAGGTCGGTGGCCCAGATGCCGCCGACGCCCGGGTGGAGCCGCCACAGCTTGGCGAATTGCCCGGCGAATTGCCCGGCGCCGACGATACCCAATGAGAAGGTCATGAGGGGTTCCTTGTCATGCCGTCAGAGGAATGGTCATGTTTTTCCTGCTCCGCAGGCCCGCCGTCGGTGAGGTGCCAGCACCGGCCTCGGGCGGCCCGCGTGGAATGCCACGATCGTAGGGACTTACAATCCACGAACGCTTCATCTATGAGAGTGAGAACTTCTTGGATTCTCATGTCCGGCCTTGAACCGCCGAGCCTCACCGGCTGGGCAGGCCGACCTGTGGTGATGGGCGCCGCGCATCAGCACGACGACCTGGAGATCAATCTGGTGACCGAGGGCGGCACGATGCTCTACCTGTTTGGTGGCACGTCCGTCGAGATCGGCCCCGGAAGCGTGGCAGTGTTCTGGGCCGCCGTACCGCACCAATTGGTGGCGAACTCGGCGACGTCCGTCCACTGGCTGCATCTGCCGTTCACGACCTTCCTGGGCTGGGGACTGCCCGACACGCTCGTCAGGCGCCTTCTGTCGGGTACGCCCCTGGTCTCAGCGCCGTCGGCCGCCTTGCCCACCGATCCCGCGAGCTTCGCCCAGTGGGCCGCCGACCTCGCCACCGACCACCGCGAACGCCACCGGATCGCACTGCTCGAGATCGAAGCCAGGGTCCGCCGATTCGCTCTGACGAGCCCGGGCGAACCAGTGCGCCAGTACACCGGAGGTGAACTGGCGCTACAGCACGTCATCGCCATGGTGCGGCACATCGCCGAACACTTCCGCGAGCCATTGACGAGCGCCGACATCGCTGGTGCCGCACACCTGCACCCCAACTACGCGATGACCCAGTTCCGCAAGGTGGTCCGCACAACCATGGGTGACTACCTCACCAAGCACCGCCTTGCGGAGGCCCGCCGATTGCTGATCACCACCGATCGGCCGATCACTGACATCGCGTCCGCCGTCGGCTTCGGTTCAGTCAGCCGGTTCTACAGCGTGTTCACCTCTCTCTGTGGCACACCCCCGGCGAAGTTCCGACGCGAGTGCCAGGGAGTCGGCCGCCACCGTACGCCAGAGCCCTCCTGAACCAACCGGAAAGCCGCCGCCGCCCCACGCTCCTCCAGCACGTGATCTGCCCTTGCTGCCGTGGGTGTCGAACAAGAATGTGCTGGAGGGTTCGAGGGTTTCCCACGCGCCGCCGAAGCCGCGGGGGATGAAGAAGACATCTCCGCCGGTGAATTCGCGGCGGCCGCCCCCGTTGCCGGTGAGGGCGACGCGACCGCAGATCATGACGCAGATATCGTCGTAGGGGTAGGGGCCCAGATGGAGCGTGCCGGGCTCGCCTTCCCAGCCGCCGCCGACAGGCTCCAGCCGTCCCAGGTGATCAGGGACTCGTGCACGTACAGCTCCCCATGGGGGTCCGGCCGGTGTGGCCGCGCCGGCCAGGCTGAGCTGGAAGAAGCCCTCGTCGGCGACCGGGTGCAGCGGCCCGGCGAACCGGGTGGCCTTCGCGGTGACGGTGCGCTCGTGCACGGAGCGCCAGGGGCCGGTGCCGGTGTCGAAGACGTCCAGCCGGAAGCCGCGCACCGTGGTAGGCCTTCGCACCCAGCGGCGGGAACGTGTCTTCGACCGGACGGTCCTTGGGTCGTTCCCTTCGCATGGCCTGGGATTCAGTCCGTGACCTTGCTGGCCGCCCGGTACTCCAGGTGCGCGTACTCGGGGTGCCGGGTCAGCCACCCCGCGATGAAGGGACAGACCGCGAGCACCCGCAAGCCCTCCGCCCGTGCGGATTCGACGCCTTCGCGCGCCAGCAGGGAACCCACACCGCGTCCTTCATAGGCCGGATCGACCTCGGTGTGGACGAAGGCGACAAGCTCCGCCGTGCGAATGTAGGCGGCGAACCCCGCGAGCGTTTCGCCGTCGTGGGCCTCGAATCGGTTGGCGGTGTGATTGTCGGTCACGGTGATCACGCGGCGGTCTCCGAGGGTCGAGTGAGGAAGCACAGGTAGGTTGACGATATACGTGGCGGAGGCGGAGGAAAGTTCTCGGTGGAGCTTCGGTCGATGGTTCGGTCTGGGACCGGGTCGGCGCCGCTCGCTCGCGGCGCCAACCCCGTCACACAACATCGTCCAGCGACAAGCCGACGCTAGCTGCCTGCGGTGCGGCGTCGGCTCAGGTAGGCGGCGCAGGCATTCATCGTGATGGCGATTCAGCTGGCCGCGGAGACCTCCTCCGGAGCAGGTGGCGGCGTGCCTCGGCGTAGTCCAGGTCCTGCGTCCGGGCGTCGGGCAGGGTGATGGACTCGGCGAGGGTCAGCCCGGCTCATTCCTGGGCGCTGAGGACCGATGCCCAAGCCGCTGTTCTCGGTGACGTCGGCGGGGCCATGTGGTCGGCGAAGCACCAGGCGCCGACCATGCAGCGGCCCTTGCGGGGCAGCGCGCGGCCGATCCGGATGCTCCCGACTTGTTCGTCGCGGCTGTGGCCGACCTCCACGCAGGGCGCGGTGGAGTGGCCGCGGGCGGGTGTGGTGTCGATAGAGCCGACGGGGCCGCCCATCACAGCACCTTGGTGCCGTATATGTCGCCGAGCGGTCGGCGATCAGCTTCAGTCGGCGGGAACTCCAGCACGTCCTGGTAGAACCGGATGGTCCGCTCCACGTCGCTGCTGATCAGCTCCGTATGGTGCAGGCCTCGCGCTGACAAGGCTCCCCGCTGCTCGGCCGGCCGCAGATGCCGGTCTCGGATGAGCTGGCGCTGGGCATCGAGGGCCGCTCGGTCCCAGGCGGCGTCTTGTCGGATGTCGGGACATCGTTCTTCTTGGTGAAGCTGCCGGTGTGGGTGCCGGGTCAGGCCGCGATGGTGGCGTGCATCTCCCACACCAGGATCTCGGCCGGCTCCGTGGCGATCACCCGCTGGCCGCCGGTGGCGGTGAACCGGACTGTGTCGCCAGTCGCCAGCTCCCCTGCCCCCTCCAGGCTGACGGCGCCGCGCGCCACGAACAGGTGCAGGTAAGGGGCCTCGGGGAGTTGGACAGCCTGACTGGGCTGGAGCCGTGCGGCGTACAGGGCGGCATACTTGTTCCTGATGCGGATCGCCGCCTCGCCGTCGTGCTTGCTCATCCCCGAGGCGACCGGGACCAGGCCGCCGGAGAGCAACTCGTGCTCGATCTCCAGCTGCTCGTAGCCCGGCGTGATGTTGTTCTCATCCGGTACGACCCACATCTGGATGAAGTGCACCGGGTCGCGGTGAACTTCCCCGCCAAGGCGCCAGGAGTCGTTCTTCTCCGAGTGCAGGATGCCGCGGCCGGCGCTCATCCGCTGCGCCAGACCGGGATAGATCACGCCGTTGTGCCCGGTGGAGTCCTGGTGGACCAGCGAGCCCTCCAGCACCCAGGTGACGATCTCCATGTCCCGGTGCGGGTGGGTGTCGAAACCGGTGCCGGCGTCGACGATGTCGTCGTTGTTGACCAGCAGCAGACCGTGGTGAGTGTTGCGGTGGTCATAGTGGTTGCCGAAGGAGAACGAGTGCTTGGAGTCTAGCCAGCCGAAGTCGCTCGTGAAGCGCTCCCCGGCGCGGCGAAGGTCCACGCCGGCCGGAAGAACGATGTCGCTCATGATGCCTGACCTTTCGAAATGGGTGGTGAACCGGGCGCTTTCAGGCGGTCTTGATCGCCGACACCTCGAACTCGAGGACGATCTTGTCGCTGACCAGGACGCCGCCGGTCTCCAGCGCGGCGTTCCAAGTGATGCCGTAGTCCTTGCGGCTGATCGTGGCCGAGCCCTCGAAGCCGGCCCGGAGGTTGCCGAACGGGTCGGTCGAGGCGCCCTCGAACTCGAACGGGATGGTGATCGCGTTGGTCACGCCCTTGATGGTCAGGTCACCGGTCAGCTCCAGGCTCGTCTCGCCGGTCTGGCGGACGCCGGTGGTGACGAAGGTGATCTGCGGGTGCTCGTCCATCGCGAGGAAGTCGTTGCTGCGCAGGTGCGCATCGCGCTGCTCGTTGCGGGTGTCGATGCTGGCGGCCTGGATGGTTACGCTCGCGCTGGACCTGCTCGGGTCGGCGCCGTCGGCGGTGAAGCGGCCCTCGAACTCGTTGAACGCGCCGCGGACCTTGGTCACCATCGCGTGCCGGGCGACGAACCCGATTCGGGTGTGCGCCGCGTCGATGACGTAGACGCCGGACAGGTCGGCCAGCGTGGCGGGGACGGCGTCGACGGTGGTCATGGCATTGCTCCTTGTGGTCAGCTCGGCGCCACCCCATTTAGGTGACGCATCACGTACATGCGGTCCCAACCTATGTGACGTGTCAACTATTCCCGGCTAGGCTGCGTCCATGGACGCAGCGAGCCCGTGGTTGACCGACAAGCAGCAGCGCGTCTGGCGCAGGTGGCTGACGTTGAACGCCCGGCTGCCGGCGGCCCTCCACCGTGAGCTGCAGGCGGACGCCGGCCTGTCTCTGCAGGACTACGACGTGCTGGTCCAGCTCACCGACACGGCCGATGGCCGGATGCGGGTCTCCGACCTCGCCCGCGCCCTGCACTGGGAGCGCAGCAGGCTGTCGCACCATGTCACCCGCATGGCACGCCGCGGACTCGTCGAGCGCGAGGAGTGCCCCGACGACGGGCGCGGCGCCTTTATCGTGCTGACACCGGCAGGGCGCGCGGCCATCGAGCAGGCGGCACCAGCTCACGTGAGCACCGTGCGGAAACTCGTCTTCGACTCGCTCTCCGACGAGGAGCTCGACAGCCTCGCCGCCATCACCGACAAGGTGCTCACCCAGCTGGAGCCGGACGCGACGCCATGAACGCGGCAGATCCCCGCGTCGGTGCACCCGTCGTCGGGCGCCGAGGTGGAGTTCGAGCGTGTCGCGGTCACCGCCGAGCATGTCGTGACCTATGCCGACTGCCCGCCTTCGGTCACCGGGTGCGGGCTGTCGTTGGTCGTGGTCCGCGGTACCTCAGCGGGTGTCGCGGGCCGCGCGGCGGATGAGGTCGGTGACCGCCTCGGGCACGGAGACCGAGATCACATGTGAGGCGTCCTCGACGGTGACAGTGCGGGCGTCGGCGCGCTCGGCCATCCACTGCTGGGCCTTGGGCGGGATGTTGTGGTCCTTGCCGGCTCGCCCAACGAGTGGGCATCAGCCCCAGGACCCTGTACAACCACATTCCGCGTCCGAGCCAGCTCCGAGCCCACAAGCCACACCACGGCGGCGATTCGCTTTCCTAGACGCGGCTTCCTCGAGCGACCATGCCCCCAACGCTTGAGCGGAGCCGGACGCACAGGTGAGCGGCCCGCTCATGACACCGCCGCGCGCCGGTATCGACGCCGCACATCGCCCTGCTGCCGGCGCCGCCTGACCGCGTCACCGTCCGCTAGCCAGGGGTCCGGCCGTGCGCGCTACGGGCGCACGGCCGGCAGGGCGGGGTCGTGGTCGCAGATGGCCCTCAGGACTTGGCGTTCGTCGATGTTCGGGGTGGCCAGGGCCCAAGTGATGGGCAGGCCGGCGGGGGTGCAGATCAGGTGCGGGCGCAGGCCCCAGAACCAGCGTGACTGGGAGCAGCAGTAGCCGTAGCCGGCCAGCTCGGAGCGGCGGGTGGTGGGGCGTGAGCGGCCGCACTCGACGGGCGTGGAGTCGACGACCCATATCGGGTCGGTCCACAGGTCGGTGTCGCGGGCCAGCGCTCGGATCGCGCGTTTGAGCAGCGGCAGGGCCTTGGGAGGCGCTTGTTGTAGCCGGACTGGCCGGGCAGGTACGGGAACGGGCCGGGCAGGTGCTCGGGGACATAGCGCAGCCAGCGGGCCTTGACCTGGTGATCTTGACCTTACGCGATGCCCGTCTGCACGTCCTGCTCGCCGAACGCCGCGCTGATCCCTTTCGGGGGACGCTCGCCCTGCCTGGAGGGTTCCTTCGCGACCACGACGAGGCCGTCGAAGCCGCGGCGCGCCGGAAGTTGTCGCAGGTGCCCGCTGGATGCCGGTGGACGAGGCTCTGCATGCCTCCGCCGGCGTGGAGTTGGCGTTCGACCATGGGCGGATCCTCGCTGACGGCGTCGAACGCGCCCGGGCCAAGCTGGAACACACCGCGCTCGCGACCGCGTTCTGCGCCGAGACCTTCACAATCTCCGAACTTCAGGAGGTGTACGAGGCGGTGTGGGGAGTTCAGTTCGATCCCCGCAACTTCTACCGCAAAGTCGCGAGCACGCAGCTACCGGCAGCCAGACGGCCCAGCATGCGGCCCAAGGTGGCGAGCACGCATGAACGAGCGTCCTCCATTGTCATGCTCGGGCCGCCGAGGCCGCGGCGTACCTGGGGTGGGGCGAGCACGCCTTCCTGGAGGAGATGGACGGGCACAGCATCCGCCCGGGACGCTTCGGCCGCTATGCCCGCGCCGACCTCGAGGCCCTGGCCGACGGCCACCTGCGTGTGCCGCCACGCCGCGGCGACTGCGCCTCTGCGGTCCAGCTTGAAGTATCGCAGCTGTAGCAGATCCGTTGCGGATTCTCCCTCAGGGTGCTCAAACGCTGCGAAGGACTGAAACCACGATGCCCAGCACTACGGCGCTGTCGCCGTTGATGATGTCGTAGGCGGGGTTGCGCGGTTCGAGAAAGACGTGCCCGTTGCGTCGGCGATACACCTTGACGGTGGCCTCTCCATCGATCATTGCCGCGATGATCTGGCCCGAGTGCGCCTCGGGCTGCTGCCGTACCACGACGATGTCGCCGTCGCAGATCGCGGCGTCGATCATGGAGTCGCCCCGCACCCGAAGGCCGAACACGGTGCCGCGCCCAGTGAGGTCACGAGGCAGCATCAGCGTGCCATCCACGTGCTCGTCGGCCGGAATGGGAATACCCGCGGCGATGTCTCCGACCATTGGCACGGTCACCACGTCGTCGGCCGGTTCCGGCTGAGAAGCTCGCAGGAACAGACGCACGTCGATCGGCCGAGTCATCGTCGTGCCCCGGCGGAGAAACCCCTGCTCCTCCAAGCTCTTCAGGTGCTTCGACACCGACGAGGACGACCGCAGCCCGACCGCGTGGCCGATCTCGCGCGTGCTCGGCGGATACCCGTACTTGACCACCCAGTCCCGGATCGTGGCCAGGATCCGCTGCTGGCGCTGCGGCAGAGCCGAAAAGTCCAGGTACTCGAACGCGTCAGGATCGTCGTAGGTGGTCACGTGCGCAATGCTAGAGGCCAGCACCTGCCGCGAACCCATCAGTGTGGCAAGCCATTCGCATCGGGGTCCCGTACTGGTGGGGTCTCCTCTTCAACTGTCGCGAGTTGTCCGCTTCACAGGGGCCTACGGTGACGTTCGGTGTTCCCCGGCGGCCGACGGACGGCGTCCACCCTCGTGAACAGGGGCAGATGGACTCAGCCAGCCAGGCGATCCCGGATCAAGTGGCCGGGTGGACACAAGCCACCCGGTGGCGTTGTTCGAGCAGTCGGTGGCTGCGGCGGCATCGGGTACTGCTGCCCGGGGTGACCGTGCTGGGGCGGCCATTCAACGACGAAAAAGCTACCCGCCGGTTACCTTGCGGCTGGTGTCTGAGCTAGGACTCCGGAGCCGACCTGCAGCGTCTCCGCACTACGAGAGATCGAAGGGGGCGGGGGAGTGGCCTTCCCAGATCCGGCGGGAGGCCTGTTCGGGGTAGGGCAGAGTCTCCGAGTCGGCGTCCAGGACGCGGGTGAGCTGCTGGTCGGGTCGGTAGGTGGCCCATCCCGCGTCGCCGGTGGTGACGAAGCGGATCCATGCCTTCTTGAGTTCGTGGGAGAGCGCGACGGCCTCGGGGGTGGGCTCGTCGCCGATGAGCTGCGCGCCGACGGGGCTGCCCAGCGTGCCGAACGCCAGGGGGACGTCGAGGCTGTGGCAGGCGCCCAGGGCGCCGCCGAGGACCGGGGCGGTCCAGCGCAGTTCGAACAGGTACGAGGTGCCGCCGGCTGCGGCGTTCGCCTCGGCCAGCTTCTGTGACGGCATGCGGAAGAGGGCGTCGGAGTACACCGTCTCCACCAGCTCCTCCGGGCCGGCCTGCGGAAACGCGGCACGGTACGCCTCCGCGCCGTTCGGCGGGGCGAGCAGTTCCAGGGCTGCACGGGCGTCCTGCTCGGTGAAGGTGCCCTGCCGTCCGCTCATGACGCTGAACAGCCGGAATTCGTCCCGGGTGTGGCCGACGAGCAGCTCGGTCCCGCTCGCGCGCGCGCCGGTCAGCGCGGGCCAGGGCGTTTCGGGGAGGACCTCGCCGTCGACGACGGGGCACAGGGCGGTGCCGGTCTCCGTGAGTCGTCCCCAGCTCTCCCGGTGTGCATGGAGGCCGGCGTTGAAGGAGGTGAGCTCTGCGGCCAGGTGCCAGGGGTCGATGTCGCGCAAGGCCGCAGCGGTGGGGGTCGCCGCGCCGAGCCGGTCCGCGAGCGCGGCGGTGACCTGCCGTGCCAGCGCGGGGGTGCTGTGCAGCCCCGGCACCGAGTGGGCGATGGCCCGCCGGAACAGGCCGCGCGCCGACTTCATCGTAAGGAGGGCGGCGACCGACCCTGCCCCGGCAGACTGTCCGGCCACGGTGACCTGGTCGGGGTCGCCTCCGAAGGCGGCGATGTTCCGCTGCACCCACTCCAGCGCCGCGATCTGGTCGAGGAATCCGCGGTTGGGCGGCGCGTCGTCGAGGAACGCGAAACCCTCCGCGCCCACGCGGCAGTTGATGGTTACCACGACGAGTCCCGCCTCGGCCAGCGCTCCCGGGTCGTACATCGGGTCGCTCGACGCCGCCGAGATGTAGCCGCCTACGGGGATCCACACCAGCACCGGCAGTCCTGCCGCGCCCGGATCCGGAGTGCCGACGTTGAGCGTCAGCCAGTCCGTGCCCTGCGGCGGACCCGCGTCGACCGGCAGGGACAGCGGCACCACGGGGCCGAACTCCGCCGCCTGCCTCGTCCCCTCCCAGCGGTGCGGCGGGGCAGGCGCGGCGAAGCGGAACGCTCCCACCGGGGGCTGGGCGTAGGGGATGCCGCGGAACACCGCGTGCCCCTGCCGCCGACGCCCCTGCACCACACCTTCTGTGGTCCGCACGCTTGGCTGTTCAGGCAGTTGTTCAGGCATGACGCTTCCGTCCTCGAGTGGACCTCTGGCTTATAGGTCAACTGTATTATGTCAACTGTATTGGAAAGGCTCCGGGGTACGAGGGAGAGGCCGGCGATGCCGAAACAAGTGGATCACCGCGGACGCCGCGAAGCGATCGCCCGCGCGCTGTGGCGGGTGGTGGAGCAGCGCGGCGTCGCGCATCTGACGATGCGCGTGGTGGCGCAGGAGGCGGGCATCTCCCTCGGGCAGCTGCAGCACTATTTCGCCTCCCGGGCCGCCATGCTCTCCTTCGCCATGGACTTCGCGTCCGAGCAGACCTCGCTGCGCGTCGACCAGGGACTCGAGAAGCTCGGTGACCGTCCGCACCCCCGTGACGTGCTGCGACTGACGCTCGCGGAAATGCTCCCCCTGCATGCCGACGCCCGCGCGACCAGCCGGATGAGCGCCGCCTACGTCCTGGAGGCGCTGCACGACGAGGCCGTCCACGAGCAGGCCCGCCGCGGCCTCGCCCAAGGACGGGCCCTCATCGAGCAGTTGGTCCGCCATGCGGTCGCCGACGGGCACATCGACTCTGACCGCGACCCGGCGACCGAGACCAACCTGCTCCTCGCCCTCACCGGCTTCACCCCCCTGATCGAACTGGACGTGATCAGTCCCCAGGACGCGCTCACCGCGATCGATCTGCATCTGGACAGGCTGTTCAGCGGGAACGATCGGAGTGCGTGACCTGCGCCCGCGCGCGGGGACAGGGTCGACGGTCCATCGCCGGCGATGACGCCGGGGGCGGCTTGCCGAAGAGGCCGGCACGTCCTCGGCGATCGCCTCCCACTGCGCCCCGGCCAGCAGCCGGGCGCGGGTCGGCCCAGCGCAGCGACGGCGAGGCGAACACATCCCTGATCGCCAGGGCCCGCATCAGGTGCTCCAGCACGCACACGACGTACGCGTCCCGGTCCACCGCGCCCGGCGGCAGGTCCGGGTTGGCATACACCGCCCGTTTCCACGACGCGGTCACCAGCGCGGCGTCGATCTCCTTGGGCAGCAGCGGCTTCTTGCCGACCTGCCGTCGCGACAGCTCCGGCAGCCGGCGGGACTTTGGGAACCCGAGATCGTCGACCAGCTTCACCGTCGTGCAGAGGAGTACGGACGAAGCCGTCGGGTCGTGCACTGACTACGGACCGCGCAAATGTCCGTACTCGCCTGCGCACGAGGTCTTTCCCCAGGTCGCGCGTGCACGCGACTTCGGAGACTGACATCGCTATCGGTTGGCGGGCTCGCGGGCGCAGGGGGTGGAGCGGGTGGAGCGGGTGGAGCGGGTGCCGATCAGCGCGCGCACGCCCAGGGCGCGGGCCCGCTGCTCGGGCCAGGTGATCTCGATGCCGGACCGGGCCAGGTCCTGGCCCATCTCGCCGAGCAGCAGCGCGGCTTCGGCGGCGCGCACAGTGAACCTGGCCGGGCGGTCCTGCTCCAGGAGCCGCTGCAGCGGCGGCCAGAGGCGGGCGGCGGCGCGCAGAGACCGGCGGATCTGCTCCAACGGGCGCGGGTCGGCGCCGTGCTCGGGCAGGTACTCGGCGGCGTCGACGAGCCGGGCCTGGCCGCCGGGCGAGGCGGTCCTGATCCGCAGCACCGCCCACAGCAGCTCGGTGTCGTCGGGGCTGCTGGCGGGCGGCGGCTTGATCGTCACGACCAGGCCGAGCGGCGGGCGGGGGTCGAGGATCGTGTTTGATCTGGTCCGTCCACGCCACCAGGTCCGGACTCTGCGGGCGCCGAGAGGGGCTGTGTAGGAGGCTGAGCCGAGCGCGGGCGCGGTTCCCGAGCCACGCGCGACCGCGTCGGCCAGAGCGTCCAGGACGCGACGCACCACGATGCGCGGCGCCCACAGGCGGTACGGGTTGCGGGCGGCAGGGACGCAGTGCGCGTACGGGGGCATTGCCTCGGCGAGATCGGCAGCGGTGGCCTGCTGCCCTGAGGTGAGGGGCCCCAGGTGCCAGGCGTCGCGGCCCGTGGAGTCGGTGCCCGGGTACACGCGCTCGTCGGCGATGGCCTCAAGGCCCAGGCGGATGACGGCCCGCCAGGTCTGCACACTGGGGTGCACGCCGTCACCGTCCAGCCGGGCCGGCACCCCGGACAGCAGCCTCAGCGGCACCGGCCGCCTTCGGTCTGGACAACGTCCTGGACTTCCGCTGGCAGCTGACCGTCGACGGTGACGGCCTGACGGATGCCGAGATGGACGCCCTCGCCACCGCCGGTCGCGCCCTTGTCCACCTGCGAGGCCGCTGGCTGCTGGTCACCGCGCAAACCGCCCGCCGCGCAGCGAACCGCGACCTTGGCACGCTCCCCGCGGCCGAGGCGCTGACCGCAGCCTTGGCCGGCAGCCTCACCGTCGACGGCGACCTGGTGGCCTGCGAGCCGACCGACGCGCTGGCCGACCTGGTGGAATTCCTGCGCGTCGGCTCCCACCAGCCCATCCCCACACCCTCCACGCTGAAGGTGGCGGAGCTGGTGCAGCGTCCACCCCTGGCCGTGCGGGTCGAGCTGGGCCGAGGCGGTCTTGAACAGGTATTCCGCGCGCGGGTAGGACAGCCGGCCCCGGCCGGTGGTCGGGCAGGCGTCGGCGGCCGCGGGTGCGCGGGGTCCGGAGGTGGGGGCGCGCCGGTCGGCCAGGAAGAGCGGTCCGGTGGTGCGGCCGGCCAGCAGGCGGGGCAGTAGCCGTGCGGTGCCGGTGGCCCAGTGTACATATTCGATGGCGCCCCCCTTGGAGACGACGCGGGCTCGGCGGAACTCCAGATCGAGGTCTTCGACATTGAGGGACAAGATCTCTTCGGCGCGGGCCGCGGTTTCGTACAGCAGCCGCCAGAGCACGCGTTCGCGCAGGGCGTGGGTGGTGTCGGTGAACAGCGTCTCCAGGCGGGCGGCGGGGATGGCGCGGTCGCCGCGGCGTGTGGGCGTGCGGCGCTCCAGCCGGCGTGCGGGGTTGGTGGCCAGCAGGTCCTGGCGCTGGGCCCAGGTGGTGAAGGAGACCAGGGCCGACAGGTGCCGGTTCCAGGTGGCCGCCGCCGCGCTCGACCACCGGTCCATGACCGCGGCGTAGTCCTCAGGGGACAGGTCGGCGGCGGGCCGGTGCCCGGCGAGGGTGGCCAGGCGAGTGAGGGTCTTGGCGTAGCTGTGGCGGGTGGTCGTGGTCTGCAGGGAGCCCAGGAAGCGGTCGACGGCGGCCTCGACGCTTAGGCCCGGGGCCGGGCCGTCAGGGGCGGCGGGCGAGCTGGGGAACGCGACGACGGGCACGGGGGCCTCCCTCCCGGGATCGATGTGACAGATAACGCTACCGAGTCGGCTCGCGTCTGGCAGGTGCTGAGCTGGGCCTCGCCGGGACGAGGTGCGCATGTGCGACAGGTAATGCCAATTCCCTGTCATAGGCCAGCGTGGCCTCACTCTTACGCTACATCACAGATAGTTATTGCCTGACTACTTTCAGTATGCATTGGTGGTGTGGATCGAGCAGAAGATCCACCAGCAGAAAGGAAATATCACCATGTCGCAGACGTTCATGCCACGCCTGACCGCCCCGGTCGAGCGCACCGTCACCGGAGCCGCCGCGACGCAGACCGCCGGCCTCGACCAGTCCATCTATTACCCGGGAGCCGGAGTCCCCTTCGCCGACGAGGGCGACGAGTAACCGACCACGAGACGGGGTGGGCGCCGGTATGGCCCGCGCCTTCCCCCGCACAGCACACCCATTCCACTGCCACTAGCAGGAAAGGACATCCCACCATGTCACAGACGTTCATGCCGCGACTGGCCGCCCCGGTCGAGCGCACCATCACTGGAGCTCCGGCCAGTGACGCCGCCGGCGCTACCCCGTCCTTCACGGGCGCGTGGAACGGCGTGGCCTTCGCTGATGAGGGCGACGAGTAGCCGATGAGGCGGTGAGCGTCGGCGCACCGGTCGGCGCGCCGACGCTCACCCTCCCACGACAGGTACGCCGGGAGTACGGGAGCGGATGCGGGATGGGCGAAGTGGCGGCGATCGCGGGACTGACGCGGTTGTGGCAGCGGACCACCGGGGACGAGCGGGTGACGGTGGCCGTGGTGGACGGCCTGGTCGAGCAGGATCACCCGGCCTTCGCCACAGCGAGGCTGACCCAGATCCGTGACCTGTGGCCCGGCGGTCAAGCGGCGGGCCAGGCGGCGGCGCACGGCACCGCGGTGGCCAGCGTGCTGTTCGGCCGCCACGAGGGCCCCGTCCCCGGGGTGGCGCCGGGCTGCCGGGCGGTCAGCGTGCCGGTGTTCGCCGAGGGGCGGCGCACCGCCCAGCTGGATCTGGCCCGTGCGATCGAGCTGGCCGTCGATGAAGGCGCTCACGTGATCAACGTCAGCGGCGGCCAGCTGGCCGACCCCGGCGAGGCCGAGGACGCCCTAGCCCGAGCGGTACGCCGCTGCCGCGAGCAGAACGTGCTGATCGTGGCCGCCGCCGGCAACGACGGCTGCCTGTGCGACCACGTGCCCGCCGCGCTGGACGGCGTGCTGGCCGTCGGCGCGTGCGATGCGGCCGGGCGACCGCTGGAGATGAGCAATTACGGGCCGGGTAGCCGTCGCCAGGGTCTGCTGGCCCCCGGCGACGACGTACTGGTGGCGGTCCCGGGCGGCGGGACCGGGCGGATGAGCGGCACCAGCCTGGCCGCTCCCATCGTGGCCGGGGTGGCGGCCCTGCTGCTCAGCCTGCAGCTGCGGCAGGGCCGCAAACCCGACCCGCTGGCTGTCGCGGAGCTGCTGCTGGCCACCGCCGATGCGTGCGACCTGCCGAATGACCCGGACGAGGCCTGCGCGCGGTATCTGAACGGAACCCTCAATATCACGAAAGCGGTGAATGTTGTGACCACCACCTCTTCCTCTGCTACTGCGTCTGCCCCATCTGCCGACCCCGTGGGCGACATTGAGGCAGCCGCGCAAGCCGTTGTCATGGCCTCCTGCGCCGGGCCCGAGCCGGGCGGATGCGGCTGCGCCACCGACCCCACCCCGATGCCGGATGCGGGCGTGACGGCCAGCGCGGCCATCAGCACGGCCATCAGCACGGCCATGACCGCCCCAACTCCCTCCCAGGCCAGGGGCGGCGAGCGCGGCGGAGTGCGGGCCTCGGCCGAAGCCCCGGGCGCGCCGGCGGCGCGGCGGCTGGTGTACGCACTCGGCACACTCGGCTACGACTTCGGCACCGAGGCCCGCCGCGACACCTTCAAACAGCTCATGCCCGCCGTGGAGGTGGACGGCGTGAGCGTGCCGGCCAACCCCTATGACCCGCGCCAGATGGTGGACTACCTGCGCGGCAACCCGTCGGAGGCCACGCCGCTGATCTGGACGCTGAACCTGGACCTGACCCCGATCTACGCCATCGAGCCGGTCGGCGGGTACGGGCCCGGCGTCTACGAGCGGCTGGTCGAGTTCCTGGAGCGCCAGCAGCGGGCCGAGGACGACGCCGAGTTCGTGGATCGCATCTCGGTGCCGGGCACGCTGCCGGGCCGTACCGTGCGGTTGTTCAACGGCCAGCACGTGCCGGTGATCGAGATCGACCTCACCCGCGGCCTGTACGGCTGGTCGGTGGCCAGCCTGGCGCACGCCGTCGTGCACGAGTGCAACGTGCCCGAGCACAACCAAGGGGCCGGGCACGGCGGGCCCGATGACGATCGTCTCGCCGACGCCGTCGCCGACTTCCTCCAGCGCATCTACTACGATCTGCGCAACTTCGGCGCCACCAGCCGTGACCGGGCGCTGAACTTCGCCGCCACCAACGCCGTCCAGGTCCGCCAGACGCTGGCCGAGGCCCTCGGCAAGGGCATGGCCCTGCAGAACATCGACACCGAGAAGAGCCCCTACGGCCGCCCGGACAGCGACTGCTGGGACGTCAAGCTGCGCTTCTTCGACCCCGACAACAGCCGCCGGGCCAAGCGCGTCTACCGCTTCACCATCGACGTCAAGGACGTGCTGCCGGTCACCCTCGGCCCGGTCCGCTCCTGGCCCGAAGCCTGACCCGCCCCGCCCGGAAGGAGAGTGCGGTCATGTCCCTGCTGCCGCCCCAGTCGCCGCCGGTGCGCCGCGAGCTGGCGATCGACCCCTACACCACCATCGCCCTGCACCCGCGCACCCCCGCCCACCTGCAACGGGTGCATGTCTGGCTGCTGTACGGCGCCAACACAGGCGACCCCGCCGCCTACTGCCTGCCCAGCTATGAACAGGCCAAGCTGTCCGCCCTCTAGCCCGGCACACCCCCGCTTACCTGGAGCACCCGCCCGATGCCCCACACCACCCCGCCACCGCTGTCACTGCTGTCACCGCCGGACGACACCGCCCAGCAGCAGGGGGATCGGGCGGCCGCCCCCAACCCGGCCCCGACATCCCCCGCCCCGACGCCCCCGGCCGCGACACCTGCGGCCCGCTACCCCGCCCAGGCGGTGCCCGGCATCCCCGCCCTGTGGCAACACACGCTCGGCGATGCGGACGTCGTCATCGGTGTCGTCGACGGCCCGCCCGACACCTCCCACCCCTGCCTGACCGGCGCCAACCTGGAGGCGCGCGAGCCATGGTGGCTACCGCCCACCCCAGCCGGCAACAAGCTGATCGAGCACGGCACCTTCACCGCCAGCGTACTGGCCGGCCGGCCCGGCACCGTCCTGCCCGGCCTCGCGCCCGGCTGCCGCCTCATCGCCCTCGGCCTCCCCGCCGACGAGCACGTCAGCCACGACCCGCACTCGGCCGCCCGCGCCATCGAAGAGCTCCTGCAGGCCGGCGCCCACATCATCCAGTACACCCCGGCCCACCACACCGCCTCGCACGATGCCGACCCAATGCTGAAGCGCGCCATCGCCCAAGCGATCGAGGCAGGCGTGCTGATCTGTGCCCCGGCCGGCAACGACTACGGCCGCAACAGCATCGCCCCCGCGATCCTGCCCGGCGTACTCGCGGTCGGCGCGCACCGCGCCGACGGCGCCATGTTCTTGTTCAGCAACCTCGGCCCCGCCTACCACGGGCACGGCATCACCGCCCTCGGCGAGGCCGTCCTCGGCGCCGTACCCAGTGGTGGCATCAAAGCCCAAAAGGGCACCTGCGTGTCCGTCGCCCTGGTCACCGGCACCGCCGCGCTGCTGATCAGCATGCAACGCCACCTCGGCCACGCCCCAGACCCGCTCGCGGTACGCGACGCACTGCTGACCACCGCCCGACCGTGCACCCCAGAGCAAGCCCACGGCGAGCCAGTGCGCTGCCTGAACGGCTACCTCGACCTGCCCGCCGCCACCACCCTCCTGTTCCCCGGCCTGCCCCTGCCCGCGCCGCAACCCCAGCCGACGCAGCCTCCCACCGTTGCGGGTAGTGGTTGACCTGCGGGAATGGGCTTAACGTACGTTTTCGTTCCGCTGCACTTCGACCCCCGAGTGGTGCGGGGCCGTGTTCTGGACGGGGCGCGCTCACACACGAGGCGGCCCAGCCGGCAGCACGCCTGTACCGGACGCCGCCCCGTAATGAGCTGAGGACCTCGGTCTGCCCTGCGGCCTCTTGCTGCGGCGGCTCACGCATTGGCAATCGCCACCTAACCGTCGTACTCGGCGTCGAGCTGCCACGCCACGGTGCGATCTTTCAGCCCCTGTCTCAACCGCAGGCCACACGCATTCGTGAACACCCCCCTAGTGGGTGGCCTCGATGAGGTAGCGCAGTTCTTCGTGGACGATCTGGCGCACAGCTTGGGGTGTGAAGTTGTGTGGGTAGGTCGCGGTCTGGAGCGTGAGGCCGTCGATGAACACGTGGAGTCGCATGGCCTGACCTTCCAGACGGGCCTCGGTGAACTCCTGCTCCAGGCGATCGGGGAGCGGAAGGCCGTGGCAGGAGGCGACCGCCAGCCGGCAGATGTGGCGTTCCCCAGGCCAGGCCGCATGGCGCAGCTCCGCCAGAGAATCATCCACGTGCGAGCGCACCAGGCATGCCAGCCACACGTCCACCTCGACGCGGCGGTTGTCGTCGAGCGGAAGAAGCTCTTCAAGGATGAGCTGGGCGCGCTGCATGCCCTGCAGGTCCGGATCGAGGAGGTGGTCGCTGATGCGCTTGGCGACACTTCTGGCGACGGCCTGCGCTGCGAAGCTGAGCAGACCGGCCTGATTGTCGAAGTAGTGTCGCAGTCCGCCGACCGAGACGCCTGCTGCCTCGGCGACCTTGCGGACCGTGGCTCCTTCGATGCCGTCCCGACTGATGATCTCCCAAACGGTGCGAACAAGTTCCTCGCGTCGCCGCCCGTGGTCCACGATCTTGGGCATGCTCCTATTACAGCACATGCGTACGGTTTCCTATAAAGTACAAGCGTGCGAAATAAGATGTCGCGACGATTCCTGCATCACCCGCCTCTGGAGCTGGGCATTCTGGTCACCGGCTTGGCCTTGATCGCCGGGTCGGCTCTATGGCTGGCGCTGAACGGCGACACTGGCATCCGATATTCGGCTGATCACACCGGCACCGTGCCTATGTGGCACCGCTGGATCCCCGCCCTGGCCGGGCTGGTGCTCATCCGGCTGCTGCAGCCCAAGACGACCCCCGTCGTCGGTGTGCCGACAGGCCGCGGGCTTCATCTCCAGGCCATCGTCCTATTGGCATCAGCCGTGCTCTTCGCTGTGACGCTTTGGCTGTCCGGTGGCGGTGAACCGATCCACACGCTGCTGAAACTCAGCTTCCTGCTCGCCGTCCCCGCACTGCTGTTCTGGCTGTCACGGCGCAATTTCACACGTCAAGGCCACATCCATGAAGATCCTGCGGCCTGGCGTCATTACGGTCCCATAGTGCCAGTGGTTGCCTGGCTCACCCTCACCTACACAGGCCCGCTGGCCGTGCCGCCCAGCAACTATGCGGCGACTGTCGATCCCGTTACGTTGCTGGTCACGTTCGCCGTCGTGTTCGTCGTCAACAGCCTGCTCGAGGAGGTTTTCTATCGGCGTTGGCTTCAGACCCGATGGGAGCACATCCTCGGCCGCTGGCCCGCCATCGTGCTGGCTTCCCTGCTCTGGGCGGCTTGGCATGTCGGCATCCAGGGCACGGGGCACCTACCCGCAGACCTCGCTTCGGTCTTCGTCAATCAAGGAGTGCAGGGGTTATTCCTCGGCTATCTGTGGAGCCGATACCGACTGATGTGGCCCATCCTTGTTGTCCACGCTGCCATGAACGCCGCCCCAATTCTGCTGGGCATGCTGTAGCGCCTGCCGCTCGAGCTCGTCGACGGGTCGGCGTCTTCCCACTTCCGCGGCCAAAGCCGCTGGCGGGCGCCTCATCGGGGGCGGGTTGATGAAGTGCCATCAGGAAGGCGGCCAGGGCGATGGCCGCCTCCGCCGCGCGCGTGACGGGGGCGCGGTCGGCGGGCTCGCCTGGCACCCAGGTGGTGACGATCCAGGGGCGCGGAAACCGCGCGGAGGGCTCGTCCAGCGCGGAGCCGGTGGCCAGGTTCCGGACAGCGGCGATGGTCGCCTCGGCGCCGTCGCAGAGCTCGGCGATGGCCTCGGCGCGGTCGGCGGCGAACCGGACCTGCTGCTTGTGCAGCCGCGCCAACGCCCGCGAGGCGGCCATGCGGGGTCCCAGTGGCAATGGAGCAGAAGCCAACGAACCCGCCCCTGACCTGCAGTGACGTGGCGTTGTGCGCTGAGGCAGAAGGACTATCCGCCCTAGAAATTGGCACTGTGTGCAGGGGCAGCGTACTCGGGTGGGTCTGTTCGACGGCGTCGGGGTAGTGCTGGGCCTTCTCGAGCTCGCTGGCGTCGCGGCCGAGCCGTTTCCTCGCCGTTCCCGAGCGCGGAAAGAATCTTCGCCCAGGCGGCGGACCACCAGGGCGAACTGGCGGATCGCCTCAAGGACGGCCTTGGTCAGGGGACGATGACGTGGAAGCCGGTGTCGCGGGCGCCGGAGGCGGTACACCTTCATCTTCATCTTCTCGACGGAGAACGGCCGATGCGTCGCTGAGCTGAGCCCTGTGGTCAGCCTCGACGGCACCGGCCGTAACCTCCTCCACATCCCCTCACGGGAAACGCGCGTCGCCGGTGAGGGTCAGCGGTGCAGCAGGAGCGGCAGGCTGCTCCAGCCGTGCGCGATGAAGGACGGGACGTGCGCCAGGTCGGTCTCGTCCTCGGCCAGCCGCAGGTCCGGGAACCGGGCGAACAGCGCGGGCAGGGCGGTGAGCGCCTCCTGGTAGGCGAGTGGAGCGCCGATGCAGCGGTGCACGCCGATGCCGAAGGCCAGGTGCTCGTCGTGTTCCTTGGCCGGGTCGAACCGGTCGGCGTCCGGGCCGTGCTGGTCGGGGTCGTGCCCGGCCGCCAGGTAGCTGGTGATGATCGCGTCGCCCGCCTCGATGCGTACGCCGCCGATCTCGATCGGCTCGATGGCGAACCGCAGTGGCAGGTTGGCGATCGACGGCGCCCACCGCAGCGTCTCCTCGATCACCGCCTCCCAGGAGATCTCTCCCGCCAGGACACGCCGGAGGTGGTCCGGGTGGGTGAGCAGGGCGTGCACGGCGTTGCCGATCAGGTTGACGGTGGTCTCGTGCCCGGCCGCGATGAGGAGGAGCAGGGTGTCGCGCAGCTCGTCGTCGCTGAGCGAGTCGCCGCTGTCGCGGACGTTGATCAGCTCCGTGGTCAGGTCATCGCCCGGGTGCTCGCGTTTGTAGGTGACCAGGGCGGGCAGCACGGTGCCGATCTGCGCCGCCGTGGCCGCCGCCTGCTCCGGGGTGGCGGTGGTGTCCATGATGGCCTCCATCATCTGGGCCATCTCCACCTGCATGTGCGCGGGGACGCCGAACAGCTCGCAGATCACCCGCATCGGCAGCGGGTGGGCGTAGGCGCTGCGCAGGTCGACGACCTGGCCCGGCGGCAGCGCGGCCATGGCGCCCAGCAGCTCCGAGACGAGCCCCTCGACGATCGGCTGCATGGCCTTGGTACGGCGCGCGGTGAAGCTCGGCGCGATCAGCTTGCGCAGCCGCCGGTGCTCCTCGCCGTAGGCGCTGAGCATGTTGGACACGCCGATCCAGGTCATGATCCAGGTCCAGCCGGGCTCGGTGAGCGCCTGGGGCAGCAGCCGCCAGTGCCGCTTGTCCTTGCTGACCAGCGGATCGAGGATGAGCTGCTTGAGCAGGTCGTGCCGGGTGACGGCCCAGGCCGGGATGCCTCCTGCTAGCTCTACGAGGACCAGGGGGCCGAGGTCACGGAGCCGGCGGACCTCACCGGGGAGGTCGGCCCCGAAGGGGTCGAGGACGACGGGGGGTGTGCTGCCCAAGGGGATTCTCCTGGTTGATCAGGGTGGATGGGGGTGAAGCGCACCGGCAGGTGAGCCAGCGCACGGTGGAACGGGCCGGGCCGCCAATCCAGCTTCTCGCGGGGCACGGTCAGTTCGAGGTCGCACAGGTGAGAGGTCAGGCGTTCGATCGCGGTCATGGCGATGAGCACGGCCGGGTCGCTGGCCGGGCAGCGGTGTGGCCCGGCGCCGAAGCCCAGGTACGCGCCGCCGTCGGAGCGCAGCTCCTCGGGCACGTTGGCAGGCTCGGTGTTGGCCGCGGCGTAGGAGACGAGGACCAGCTCGGCCGGCTGGATCCAGGTGCCGTGGAAGTGCACGGGCTGGCGCACGAAGTATGGGCCGTAGTTCGACATGGCGGGCTCGGCGCGCAGGGCTTCCATCAGGGCGTCGTATGTGCTGAGCGCGCCGTTGGTGAGCGAGCTGTAGTAGCGGTCGTCGCTGACCATCCGGGAGATCGTGTTGGAGATCAGGTTGGCCGTGGGCTCGTAGCTGGCGGCCACCACGAGCACGATGGTCTGCGCCAGCTCGTCGCTCTCCAGCCTGGCCGGATGGTCGATGAACCAGGAGGTCAGGTCGTCCCCCCGCTGGGCGTACTTGGCCTGGATCAGCTCGCCGATGTAGCGGCTGAACGCCTCGCTGCCCCGCGCGCCCGTCTCGCCGTCCGCCTCCATCAGGTCCGACAGGGCCTGGGTCAGGCCGGCGCTGTCGGCGTCGGGCCGCCCGAAGAGCAGGTTGAAGATGCGGGCCGGGATGAGCCGGGCGAAGTCGGCGACCAGGTCGGCCTCGCCCTTCGCGGCGAACTGGCTGATGAGCGAGTCGCACACCTCGATCACCATCTGGCGCAGCTTGTGCGGCTGGACCTGCTGGAAGCAGTCGGAGATCGCCTTCCGGTAACGGGCGTGCTCGGCCCCGTCGGAGAACAGCGCGTTCGGGCGGTGACCGAGCATAGCGATCATCCCGGCGGCCTCCGGGGTGTCGGGGAGCCGGTCCTGCCAGGCTCTGGGGTCTTTGCTCCAGACGCCGCCGGCGTTGGTGAGCACGTCCACGGCGGCCTGGTAGCCGATCGCCAGGTGGGCTTCGATGCCCGGGGCGATTTCCACGGGCGCGACCGCGCCGTGCCGCCGGCGCAGCTCCGCGTAGATCGCCTGCGGGTCCCTGGCGTACTCGGGTCCGTACAGGCGGCCGGCGTCCGGCAGGTAGCGCAGGGTCATGACAGCACCAGCTCTCTGATGTGCTCCACCAGCGCGATCAGCGAGGCGCGGGCGGAGGCGGGGTCGCGGGCGTCGCACACGAGCAGCGGCGTGCGGGGGTCCAGGTCGAGCGCCTGGCGCAGGGCGTCCGGCGGGTAGTCCGGCGAGTCGGGGAAGTGGTTGACGGCTACCGCGTAGCGGATGCCGGCGTTCTCCACCAGGTCGAGAACGGCGAAGCTGTCGTCGATGCGGCGTGTGTCGGCCAGCACCAGCACCCCCAGCGCGCCGTGGACCAGTTCGTTCCACAGCACCTGGAACCGGGTTTGGCCCGGCGCTCCGAACAGGTACAGCACCACGCCGGGCAGGGTGAGGCGGCCGAAGTCGATGGCGGTGGTCGTGGTCGTCTTCTCGTTCACGCCGGTGAGGTCGTCGACCAGCGTGCCCGCCTGGGTGAGCACCTCCTCGGTGTTGAGGGGCTTGATCTCCGACAGCGCGCCCACGATGGTCGTCTTGCCCACGCCGAACGGCCCGGCGATGACCAACTTGACCGGGATGTGTTCGGCACTGATACGGCTGTCAGAGGGCGCGGAGGCCACTGAGTACCAACTCCAAGATCTTGATGTCGGACATGTCGGCGGCTGGCGGATCGCGGGTCAGCAGCGTTCCACCGCCGACGAGCCCGGCGATGAGTAACCGCACCACGCAGTACGGCAGGCCCAGGTGCGCGGCGCACTCGTACGCCGATAGCGGCCCGTCCTGCAGCAGGGCGAGCAGGTGCGACCCCGGAGGGTCCAGCCCGTTGGTGGGGGCATCAGGCGCGATGTAGACCAGGGTCGTGCGCTCGACACTGATGTGCTCGGGCACGGTCAACCTCGCGGCGGCCATGTAATCCGGGACGACCCGCCGCCGCTGCCGTCCGGAGGTCATGCCCGAGCGCCCGGCGCCCTGGCCGCGCTCGCCTCGTTGAGAGCCTTGATCAGCTTCTGCACCTGGAGCTGCACCTCGTAGGCCAGCGAGCCGATGTTGACCGCCCCGGTGGCCGCGACCACGAGGGCAGCGCGGTCACCGGCCGGGGCGATGTAGTAATAGCCGCCGCCCACGGAGATGACGACGTCCACCACCTCGCCGTCGGCGCCGTTGCTGAGGCCGTCGCACAGGGCGCGGGCGGCACCCAGTACGGAGCTCGTCATGGCGGCGGCACGCTCGCCAGTCTCGGCGGTCAGGTCGGCCGAGCCGCCGAGGATGAGCCCGTCACGGCTCAGCACCACACCGCGGGCGACACCGGGCAGGGCCAGCAGCGGCGACAGGACCCAGGACACGTCGAGGGCCAACGGGCGCCCCTTGGTCTGAACACGGCCGGAAGCGCTGTGAGTGTCCATGGAGCGGTCAGTTCCCTTCGGTGAAGTCATGCTGCTGGGGCGGGAGCGCCTCGCGGCGGCCCGCTTCGGCTCCGACCTGGAAGTCGCCCCACCGCTTCTGAGCCTCCTCCGGGGTGGTGAGCACCTTGCCGTCCGCACCGTCAGAGCTGCCGGAACTCCCGGTGAGCCTGGAACCGGACGCGGGCCGCGGCGGCTGGCGGCGGCGCTGCGGCAGCTGCGCCAGGTCCTCGGCCGAGGCCCGCCGTTGTTCGGGCGATGCCGGAGGTTCCTGATGGAGCGCCGCCGCGGGCTCCGGTCGCGAGGTCGCCACGGTCCGCGTCCGGATGGCCGTGGCGGTGGCCGGCACGGGGGCGCGGACCGGCTCGGGTGCCAGCACCGACGGCCGGGTGTTCTCCGGCATCTCCACCAGCAGGGCGGTGGGAATGCTCAGCACGGCCTGGACGCCGCCGAAGGCGCTCTTCTTGACCGTGACCTGCATGCCGAAGTGCGCGACCTGGCGGCCGATGGCGGCCCACCCGGTGCGGGGCGGGTTGCCCAGGTCGACCAAGCGGACTGGGTGGGTGCCGCTCAAAAGCTGGGTCGCCCGGGCGTACTGGTCCTCGTTGAGGCCGACGCCGGCGTCGTCGATGACGATGGCGGCGCCGCTGTTGGTCTCGTGCACGGCGACGGTCACCTTGAGCGTGCCGTGGGAGTGGTGGACCGCGTTGGCCAGCAGTTCGGCGGTGGTGAACAGGATCGACTCCGCGGCACGGGCGGCGACTCCGATCCGGCGGCGCAGGTGGTTGGCCGGCCCCTCGATGCGCTGCTCGAAGTTCTCCACCCGGGAGATGGCGCCCACTACCAGGTCCACCAGGTAGGTGTCGTCACGTGACAGGCCGGGCGTGGCGCCGCAGGCGATGCCGGTGACCTGCACGCGGCGGATGATCAGTTCGTTGAACATGTCGAGCCCCAGCACCTCGCGCAGCAGCGTCGTGTGCTCGTCGCCGCTGTAGCGCCGCTGCACGCCCGCGAGCAGGTCCTGGGCGCGCAACGCCTGGGTCTGGACACGGGACATCGCGCCCCGGATGACCGCCTGGGCCGCTTCGTCGATGCGCTCGCCTTCGTCACGCACGCCGCGGGCGAACGCGTCCAGGATGGCGCGGTGCTGCTTGTCGACGTCCGTGCCGGCGAGAGCCTGGTTCTGCACGCCGGGCACGATTACGTGCGGGGCGCGCAGGTGGGACAGCAAGGCGGGAATCCGCTTCGAGATCAGGTGCTCGGTCTCGGCGCGCACGAGGTCCTGCTGGGCGCGCGCCTCGCGCAGCACCTCCGCGCCGTCTTGGGCCTGGCGTTCGGCCTGCACCAGCCGCTGGTTCCTGGCGCTGGTCTCGCGTGTCAGGTGCTCCTGCGCCTGACGGGCCTGAACGAGCTGCCCACCGACCTGGGCGAGGCGTCGGCGTACGCGCATGTGGAGGATCACCACGCCCGCGAGGGCGAGGACGAGTACGGCGAAGCCGATCACTATCGGGACACGGAAGAAGTCTGGCGGCATGACAGTCCTGGGGTCGGGGGCCGGCGGGGAAATGTCGACCGCCGAAGGGCCTGTGCTAGCGGCGCGTGTCGCTCTCGCGCGGCGGCCGGGTGGGACCGCGTCGGCGCGGCGCGCGCTCTCCCGCGTGGCTGACACGGCTGCGTGCCTGGTGCAGCTCTGCCTGAGGCATGGCGGGGCCAAGCAACATTGGCATCCTCGGTCTTACTGGAACGACGGCCTAACGAAAGATCCAGTATTCCGGTTAGGTCACGTTAGTCAACCGTGAGTAAGCTTGCCAATGCGCTCGGCGTCATCTCTCGTCAGACTGTCAAGATCGATATCAAGACGCGGTGATACCCGCATGGCCGGGGCAAGGCGCGGGGCCGCCCGCGCTCACGCGGACAGCTGAACCAGGCGCTGCCTCACCCTGTTCTGGCTCCGCGACACCGTCCAAGAGCCATCAGAAACGCCCTAGTGCTGGACACGTTCTGCGTCAGTGTCGTACAGGGCGGAGATTTCGGTGGAGGCGCGGTGCATCTCCGCGCGCGCCTCAGGGGGGCCGGTGACCTCTACGGCGGTGCCGAATTGCAGCAGGTGGCAGACGGCCTCGATGACGGGGTAGGAGACCTGCGCGTCCATCCACTCCGGCTCGCCGTCCGTTGGCGTGGGCGGTCCGGTGAAGAAGGCGCCGGCGATCCGGGTCACCATGTCCAGCCGTTGGCGGCGCACGCGGAGATCGACCGTGATTCCGCCGCGGCGATCCTCCACCTGGCGGCGCAGCTCGTTCCAGACCTGGTCCAGTTCCACGCCCTGGCGGCGCCGCACCTCGGCGGCGGTCACGGTGACGCCCGAGACCCGGTCGGCGCGGAACAGGCGTGGCTTGCCCCTGCGGTCGGCGACCAGGTACCAGGTGCCGGCCTTGGCCACCAGCCCGTAGGGGTCGACCGTGTAGGTGTGCAGCGTGGGCTGGTCGCTGTGCCGGTAGCGGATGCGCAGCCGCAGATCGGTGAAGATCGCGGTGCGCAGGGCTGCCAGGTCGCCGTCCGGGCGCGGCGCCGCCAGCCAGCGGTCGGGGTCGACCAGGATGCGGCGGCTGGTCAGTTCCGCGGCCGGGCGGTGCGGGGCGGGCAGTGCGGCCATCACCTTACGCAGCGCGGTGCTCAGAGCGTGGTCGAGACCCAGCGCCGAGTGGGCGCTTTGGGAGGCCAGTACGAACAGGGCACGCGCTTCGTCGCTGGTCAAGCCGGTGACGTCGGTGCGGAATCCAGCCATGAGCGCGATACCGCCGTGTTTGCCGCGCTCGGCGTACACCGGGACGCCCGCCGCTGACAGCGCCTCGACATCGCGGTAGATGGTGCGCTGCGACACCTCCAGGCGGTCGGCCAGCTCTTTGGCGGGGACCAGGTCGCGGTGCTGGAGCAGCAGCACGATCGACAGCAGGCGGTCGAATTTCACCGATTCAGAATATGACGGCAGATGTCAAGTTATGGCGGCAGGGTCTGATCGACCAATCGACGAATGGAGAGTCATGAAGAGCTTGCGCGTCGACGGACCGGTGCTGCTGCCTGGCCAGGATGGGTTCGACGAGGAACGAACCGGCTTCAATCTGGCGGTACGGCACAGCCCGGACGTCATCGTCGGAGCCACCCGGGCCGAGGACGTGGCGGCGGCAGTGGAGTTCGCGATGGGACGAGGATGGCCGATCGCGGTCCAGAACACCGGGCACGGTTTCTCGACGCCCATCGAGGGCGGACTGCTGATCTCCACCCGCCGCATGGGCGGCGTGCGGGTGGATCCCCGGGCCGGAACCGCCAGGGTTGAGGCAGGCGTGCGCTTCGAGCAGGTGATCCGGGAGGCGGCGCCGTACGGGCTGGCCCCGCTGAACGGCTCGGCGCCGCACGTCGGCGTCGTCTCCTACACCCTCGGCGGCGGCCTGCCGCTGCTGGGGCGCAGCCACGGCTGGGCGGCCGACCGGGTACAGGCAATGGATGTGGTGACCGCGGACGGACGTCTACGTCACATCACCCCGGACAGCGACGTCGACCTGTACGGGGCGCTGCTCGGAGGACGTGACAACTTCGGCATCGTCACCGGCATGGAATTCGACCTCGTCCCAGTGACCCGGCTGTACGGCGGCGGGCTGTTCTTCGACAGCGAGGATGTCCCCGGGCTCCTGGAGGGCTACACGGAGTGGACGGCCACCGTGCCCAGGCAGATGAACAGCTCCGTGGCGCTGATCCCGTTCCCGGACGACCCGTCGGTGCCCGAGCCGATGCGAGGCCGCTACGTCTATCACGTGCGCATCGCCTTCACCGGCCCTCCCGAGGAGGGTGAGCGCCTGGTCCAGCCGCTGCGCCTGATCGGGCTGCGGCTGATGGAGACGCTGTCGGACCTGCCCTACAGCCAGAGCTCCACGATTCACGACGACCCGCCCATCGCCATGCCGTGGGCCGCCGACAACGCCATGCTCACCAGCCTGGACAACAAGGCGATCGAGGCGCTTCTCGGCCACGTCGGGCCGGACGCACCGCTGCCCACGATCGTGGAACTACGCCATCTGGGTGGCGCATTGGCCGAACCGCCCGCCCACATCAACGCCGTCGGGCATCGAGACGCCGCATACATGCTCGCGGTCCTCACCCCGCTGGCCGGGGCCGGTGTCGCAGATGCCCACCGTTGCCTCAACCGCCTGTTTCACGATCTTGGACCCTGGCGCGCGGGCCGGTTCCTCAATTTCATGGGTCACGGCGACAACGCCGATCGCGAGCGGGTCCGCACCTCCTACGAGCCGCATGACCATGGACGGCTGGCCGCGCTCAAGGCCGTCTACGATCCGACGAACGCCTTCCGCGCGAACTACAACATCCCGCCGGCCCGATGACCTCCCACAGTTCGCTGCGCTGGGTCCTCGCCGCGGACGCGGCCGGGATGATCGCTTTCGGTCTCGCTTACCTTCTGGTCTGCGGCCCCATCGCCCGCCTGCTCAGCGTGGCCGAAGGACTGGTGCTGGGGGCCGGTACCGGCATGCTCCTGATCGGCGCGGCCGTCGGGTTGCTGGCCAGCCGTCCCCGCCCCGCACCTGTGCCGGTACGGCTCGTCATCGCAGCGGGAGCCGGGTGGGTGCTGGTGAGCCTCGCCGCCCTCACATTCGGCTGGGTCAGCCCCAACGCGATCGGAACGGCCTGGATCATCCTTCAAGCCGTCCCCGTGACGGCGTTCGCCTACCTTCAGTTCACTATCCACACAAGGAAACCCCGATGAAACTAACGATCTTCGGAGCGACCGGCCGCATCGGGCAACACGTCCTGGCCCAAGCCACCGCCGCCGGTCATGACGTCACGGCGGTGGCGCGCAATCCAGCAAAGCTCGGCCCCGGCGTCCGCGTCATCACCGCCGACCTGAATGCTCCCGACCCGGTGGTCCTCGAGTCGGCCGTCGGGGGCGCCGACGCGGTGCTGTCCGGCCTGGGACCAAGGAAGCAGGCCGAACACGGCATCGTGTCCGCAGGAACCCGGGCCATCGCCGCCGCGATGCAAGCCACAGGCACGCGGCGGCTCGTCGTCGTCAGCGGTGTCGGCGTCTCCACCGTCCCCACCCCCAGCCGCCCTCATCCGCCCAGGCGCGAGCCCGGCACCGGGTTCGTCATGCAATACCTGACCATTCCCCTGGTCCGGCGCATGCTCGGTCAGCATTTCGTCGACGTCGCGCTGATGGAGGAGTTCCTGCGAAGCTGCGACCTGGACTGGACGGTCCTGCGCGTACCAAGGGTGGTCGACGCCCCCGCCACCGGCCGTTTCCGGACCGCACACGGTCATCCGCTGCGGGCGGCCTTCCGCATCGGCCGCGCCGACGCCGCACAGTTGATGCTGCGACTGGCCGAACAGCCCGAGACGGCGGGGACGGTCGTCACGGCCGCCTACTAATGTCTGATGCGGATCGACCGACAGAGACGCGGCGCCGAGGTGGCGGGGTTCACTCAGGACCAAACGGGTGTCACGGTGGAGCTCGCGGACGGGTAGCACGTTCACGCACGACATGATCGACTACACGTTCCCGTCGGGAGCGAGCGACGCCCGAAACAACGTACGGACCTCCGGCCAGGAACTGGCGCTGCCCAAGGGCAGGCACACCAGGCTGCACATGCTCGGCTCGGCGTCGTTCGGCCCCGCGACGACCACGGCGACGATCATCTACACCGACGGAAGCACCCACCAGACCATCGTCGACATGTCCGACTGGGCGGTCACCCGCGGCGACGAGATCGCGATCTCGACCACGGACCGGGTCGCGCCGTGGGGCCTGCACGGCGGCGCCGCCCACATCTACCACTACGAGATCGCGCTGGACCGAAACAAGGAGGTCCGCTCGGTCGCCGCATCCTTGATCACCTCCATCACGTCCCGATACGCCCGCGGCAACACCGAGATCTCCACCCCCGGCTCCCACTCCCGCACCGTGGTCACCCCGATCGGTGAGCCGTCCGGCCTCACCCGTGCGGGCTCTAGCTCCGCTCCCGCCAGCCGAGCCGTCTCGCCCAAGATCTCCTCCGCCACCTCCCGAGCGATCACCACCCGGGACAGCTGCTCCTCCTCGGCCTCCAGCCGATGCTCCAGACCAGCGATCTCTTCCCGGGTCTGCTCCACAGCACGGCGAGCCGCGGCCTCAGGCCGCGCCAGCTCACGCAGATGACCGGGCGCGAACGCTCCCGCGGCCGCCACGACATCACGGCACATGACGGACTGGACATTCAGCGGAGCTCCCGCCGAACGGTGATCTTGGTCGACACTTCTAGCAGGAGCTCCGTTGTCGTCTCCGCCGGCTCTCCTACAGGGGCAGGGCGGTGGTGAGGCGGATGTCGTCGAGTGAATGCCCCGTCTGGAGCACGTAGTCCCCGGAGACCAGGCGCCATCCGTGCTCGCTCCAGACCTCGGCCGCGCGGCGTGGGATCTCGACGGACACCTCGGCGGACTCGCCCGGGCCGGCCTCGGCGACGGCGAACCCGACCAGCCAGCGGGCGGGCCGGGACTCGTCGGGCACCGCGGGTGCCAGGTAGACCTGGACCACCTCGCGGCCGGGACGGTCGCCGGTGTTGCGCACCCGGACGGTGAGCGTCCCGTCGGCGTACTCGGCGGACTCGTAGTGCCAGGTCGTGTACCCGAGACCGGCTCCGAACCCGTAGGCGGGAGCCGTACCCGATCGCTCCCAGGCGCGGTAGCCGACGAAGAGGCCCTCCTCGTACCGCAGCACACCGCCGACGGGGGTGACGTCGATGACCGGACAGTCCTCGAGCACGCCGGGCCAGGTGGTCGGCAGGCGGCCGCCCGGCTCCGTACGGCCGAGCACCACGTCGGCCAGCGCGTGGCCGCCCTCCTGGCCGGGGAACCAGGTGAGCAGGATGGCCGCGACCTCTTCCCGCCACGGCATCTCCACAGGGGAGCCGGCGTTGACCACGACGACCGTCCGCGGGTTGGCGGTGGCCACCCGGGACACCAGCTCGTCCTGGCGGCCGGGCAGCTTCAGCGACGTGCGGTCGAAGCCCTCGCTCTCCACCTCCTTGGTCGTGGCCACGACGACCACGGCGACGTCCGCCGCCGAGGCGACCCGTACGGCCTCCTCGATCAGCTCATCCGAACCGAGCGACGGCTCCCGATGACCGAGCATGGCGCCGACGAAGGGGAGCGACAGCGGGTCGGACCGGGGCACCCTGTGCTCGAGGCGGACGTCGACCGGCTCCCCGGCGCGCAGCTCGACGTCGACGACGGTGTGTGGCGGCGCCAGGAACAACGCGACCGGGTCATCGCCTTGTGGGGCGATCGTCCCGTCGAAGCGGGTCTGCCCGCCGACGACGAGCCGGAAGCGGCCGACCCCCTCGATCGAGAGCCGGTGCACGCCGCCGACCGCGGGAGTGAACGTGCCGGTGATATCGACGCTGCGCAGCTCTTGGAAGGCCACGCCTTCCGGCATCTCGCCGAGCCACTGGATCGCCCCCTCGGACAGCGGGAAATCGCCGAGCACCCGCCCGTCCTCCGCCCGGCAGACCGCGCGCAGCGGGAAGCGCGCCGGGTTGAACCTGCCGCTGGGATCGGCCCCGCGGGCGTACGCCATCCGGACCCCCGCGGACGCGAGCCCCTCGTACGGCGACACGACATGGGAGGGGAAGACCTGCGCGCTGCCCCCGCCCATCACGCGGGCCTCCTTCGCCGCTCCTCCGATGAGGGCCACGCTCGTGTCCGGGCCGAGCGGCAGGACGCCGTCGTTGCGCACCAGCGTGAACGACGACGCCGCGACCTCACGGGCCAGCGCCTCCCCGTCGACGGCCGGAAGGGGCTCAGCGCGGGGCGCGCCCCCCAGGGCGCCCATCCGGCGGGCCAGGGTCAGCACCCGGCGTGCGTGCTCGTCCACGACCTCCTCGTCCAGCTCTCCGGCGCGGACGGCCGCCGCGAGCGCCGGCCCGTACACGGTGCCGGGGCCGGGCATGGCGATGTCGAGCCCTCCGAGCGCGGCCCGGATCGTGTCGCGGGCGGCTGTCCAGTCGGAGATGATGACGCCGTCGAAACCCCACTCGTCACGCAGGACCTTGTTCTGCAGCTCGTCATGCTCTGTCATGGTGGGCCCGTTGACGCTGTTGTAGGCCGCCATGACGCCGAACGGCCCCGCCTTCTTCACCACGAGCTCGAAGGGGGCCAGGTAGAGCTCGCGCAGGGCGCGCTCGCCGACCAGGACGTTGGCGGTCATCCGCTCGGTCTCGAAGTCGTTGGCCACGAAGTGCTTGACCGTGGCGGCGACCCCGCCCTCCTGGACTCCGGTGACGTACGCGGCGGCGATCTCGCCGCTCAGCACCGGGTCCTCGGAGTAGCACTCGAAGTGCCGGCCGCCAAGGGGGGAGCGATGCAGGTTGACGGTCGGCGCCAGCAGCACATGAACGCCCTTGCGGCGGGCCTCCTGGGCCAGCAGGTTGCCGACGCGGCGGGCCAGCGCCACGTCCCAGGTCGCGGCCAGGGCGGTCGGGCTCGGCAGGGCGATCGACGGGTCGTCGGTCGTCCATCTGGCGCCTCGGACGCCGATCGGCCCGTCCGACATGACGATCGAATCGAGGCTGACGCCGGGCGCCGCGGGCAGGCTCCACATGTCCTGACCGGCCAGAATGCGCGCCTTGGTGTCCAGGTCGAGTTTGCTCAGCGCCTGTTCCACGATGTCGTCGTGTTCGATTCCCGACACGGTCAGTGAACTCCCTTGATGCGAGTGACCAGAACGGTGCCCACGATCACGCCGATCGGGGCGGAGAGGAAGAGCTCCGGCCGGTTCCTCCGGCGGAGGCGTGCAGCGCCGTCCGGGAGCCGGGGCCGGCAGTCGCGCGAAGCGTCGTCGGCGAACCGGGGCCAGCGGTTGCGCGGAGCGTCGTCGGCGAACCGGGGCGGGCGAGGGCGGGGCGGCGCGCGAAACCAGCGCGTGCGGTGGCCGGGAGAAACGCCGGGCCTACCTGGGCAGACGACGAGGGGGGCGGCCACGTGATCTCCTTGGATCTCGCCGTACGCGCTTTCCCTCCGGAGTATGCCCGCGATTACCGAGTGGTCGGTAGGTTGCGATATGTAATCGTTATTATTGCTGATCGCGTTAGGCTCGGCGCGACGAGAGGAGTTGGACGCATGGTGCGGCGCCGAGGATCACACGAGAGCCGGCGGGAGGAGATCCTGCTGGCCGCCCTCGACGTGTTCGCCGAACGCGGCTACACGGGGGCGTCGATCGCGTCGATCGCCGAGCGGGTGGGCCTCAGCCAGCAGGGGTTGCTGCATTACTTCCCGAGCAAGGATCGGCTGCTCGCCGAGGTTCTGCGGCTGCGCGACGAGCGCAATCTCGACGTGCTCGTGCTGCCCGGTGAGGGGGGAGCGATCACGCTGGACACCGTGGCCGCGCTGGTCGAATACAACGCGCAGCGCCGCGGCATCGTGCAGTCCTTCACCGTCCTGTCCGCGGAGAGCGTGATCGAGGACCACCCGGCCAAAGACTTCTTCAAGCAGCGCTACGGAACCTCCCGCGCCTGGATGGCCGAGGTGATCCGCGCCGAACTCGGCGACGAGTTGCCCGCCGGCCTCACACCCGAGCAGGCCGCGCCGCTCATGTTCGCGGTGATGGACGGACTCCAGCTCCAGTGGCTGCTCGCCCCCGACCAGATCGACATGCCGGGGCTGTTCCGCGCCTTCCTCTCCCTCCTGAAAGCCCGCCACCCGGCCTCCGAATAGCCCTCCATACGGCGGAGATGGTCTGAAGCGACGCGGCGTCGCCCGATCGTCGCCCCGATCCCGGCGGGTGCGGCTCAGCGGACCGACCTGACGGGGAGCACGGTCAGCGCCCCCACGATCGCCACCACGGCGGACGCGATGAAGAGCGTCGGGTAGCCGCCCAGGCCGATGATGAAGGCCGCGGCGAGCGGCGCGATCATCTGCGGTCCGGCATTGGCGATGTTGAGCACCCCCAGGTCTCTGGCGGCGTTCTCCGGGTTGGGGAGGACGAGGGTGACCAGGGCGGTGTCGACGGCGTAGTAGGCGCCGAAGCTCACCCCGTTGACGGCCGCGAAGATCATCATGCCGGTCCAGGAGGGCGACAGCAGCAGGATCAGCGTGGCCAGCCCGGTGATCGCGCTGGAGACGAAGACGAACAGCCGGTACCGCTGCAGCTTGTCGGCCAGCGGCCCGCCGATCAGGGTGGCGAGCACGGAGGTGCCCGTGTTGATGAGAGTCAGGGTCGCCACGCCTCCTACGGCGGTCACGCCCGAGGGCAGCGCGATGTAGTCCTGGAGGATGTAGAGCTGGAACATCAGCACCATGAAATAGCTGAGGTTCATCAGCGCGCGGCCGACGAACACCCACATGAAGTCCCGGTGCCTCAGGGCGGACACGAAGTCCGCCAGCGCGGCGAGCGGCGACCTGCGCTCCTTGACCACCACCTCGTACTCCCCGGGACGGGGGTCCCTGCTGAACAGCACCAGGAGTACCGCCGAGGCGACCACGCCCGCACCCAGCAGCAGGTAGCCCGCGATCGAGCCGATGTACGCGGCCGCGATCTGGGTGCCGACGATGGCCGCCACCGACATGGCGATGCCGGCGACGGCCGAGGCGGTGCCGCGCAGTTCCCTGGGCACGCGGTCGGGGACGATGGCCGTGAGCGCGGCCTGGAAGAGGTTCATCATGGCCTGGGCGATGGACCAGGTGACGAGGATGACGATGACGCTGCCGGCCGTGCCGAGGAACCACAGCGCGGCGAAGGCGCCCAGAGCGCCGCCGAGCAGCCAGGGGTTGCGGCGGCCGAACCGGGAGCGCGTGCGGTCGGAGAGCGCTCCGCCGATCGGGTTGAACAGGGTGGCGAAGATCGCGCTGACCCCGGCGACCATGCCGGCGTTTGACACCTTGTTGACGGGGTCGGCGACCTCGATGGCGCTCTGCACGAGGGGGCCGCCCGCCCCGAAGTAGACGGCGAACATCGCGGTGTTGGCGAGGAACAGGAGCCCGAAGAGGCCGGCCTGGCGGGTCCCTGGGCGAGAGGTCCTGATGGTCATGATGCTCCAAGGGGATGATCGGCATCAGTGATGGCGACGTGGTCCGAGGACGGGAGACGTGCTTCGCGCAGCGGCCCGCCTCGTGCGGTAGGACCGCCTCGTGCGGTAGCTGTACCGGGGGGCCGGCGGGTTCGGAGGAAATACCGGCGAACGGCGGATCCGAAGCGGCTCTCCGAGATCAGCGCAGACCGGCGAGGCGGGCGGCGGTTGCGGCGTAGGTCGCCGGGTCGGCCGTCCAGTCGGCGTCGATCGCGGTGATGCTGACCTCGCCCTGGCCGAGGGCGGCGAGGTCGCTCCTCGCCTCACCCTCGGTCTCCGCGTAGGAGACCTTCGCGTGGGAGACCTTCATCGTGTAGGTGTCGCCGCCGCTCGGCTTGTAGGCGACGCCGAACAGCTCCTCGAGGGCCTGCCGGGTGAACGCGATGCCGGTGGGTGAGGCCAGACCGGGACGCGTCGGATAGTTGACGTTGAGACCGACCACGATGGTGACGTCGTGTCCTGCGGCGAGGAAGGCGGCCCGTCGGCGGCTCGGCTTCATGGGGGGCTCCGAATCTGGCGAGGGGGGATCGCTGACCAGGAGCATGAGCCATCAGACCGAGTGCTCGGTAGATCTTGTTGCTGAGTTGTTATGTATGCTGCGTCGGGTCGTGACCCTCCACGCGGCGTCCACGACGGCTTCGGCGCTCCGCCCGCCTCTTCGACCTGGAACGGCACACGCGGGACGAGAAGCTCGGCTCGTTCTGGTTGTCGGCGAACGACGCCGTGCCCCTCCGCCCCCATGTGCCGGTCCCCGCGAGCTCATCCCCACGTGTCGGCCGACCGCAGCGGCCCACCGCACCGGCCGGGCACAGCGGGCCGACCGCACCGGCCGGGCACAGTGGCCGGGCACAGCGGGGGGCCGGCTGGCCACGTTGGTTGGACCGGTCCGGTCACGTGGATGGTGCCGATGGTCGGCGCGGAACGGGCGGTGGATGGTTGCGCCGGGGCGGTCGGCGGGGGGTTACGCGGGTGGTCGCCGCTCCAGGAACGGGGTCAGCAGGCCGGGGAGGGTCGCGTCGGCGAGGGACGCGGCCTCCCCGGCCTCGATGTCCACCGCCTCGTAGTGCTGCTTGCCGGCCGCCGTCGTCGCCGTGAGGGTCGCCACCCCGGCCCGGCGCTGGAAGAAGGACTCGTGGACGATCAGGCCGATGACGCCGTCCGTGGACAGGACGTGCCGACGTCGCACCAGCGACCCCTGCCGCACCACCAGGTTCCCGCCGAGCAGGTTGTGGCCGAGGCTGCGGTACCGGTCGGCGGCCAGCAGGAGGCCGATCGGGAAGAGCGCCAGCGCGGCCTGCCACGTCCAGGCAGGCCATCCCGCCAGCCGCCACAGGAGCAGGAAGGCGGCGGTGACCAGCGCGGCGGCGGCCAGCGCCCGCGTGTAGCGGCGGCGGCGGGCCGCCGGGCCGTGCGGCTTGAGCGCGCAGGTCACCACGCTCGGCTCGCCGTACACCTCGCCCGCCACCCGCTGGACCTCCGCCACCGGGGACGGCGGCAGCAGCAGCGAGCCACCGCGCTCGGCGCCCCGGCCGACCCGCAGGCCGGTGGCGATCGCGATGAGCCGCGCGCCGCGGACCAGCCGCAGCAGCAGCGGCTCGCTGATCTCCACGCCCGCCACCCTGCGGTGCTCGATCGTGGTGGACCGGGTGGTGAGCAGGCCGCGTGTGACGTGCAGGGTGCCTTCGCGGTGCCGGGTGAGCCGGAAGTTCCAGAACGCGAGGACGTACCCGATGGTGGACAGGAGGGCCACCAGGGCCACCGCCCCGATCGTCACCTCCAGCACCGCCAGCGGCACCGCCACCGCGTTGAGCTGGTCGTAGACGGCGCGCAGGGCGCCGATGTCGCGCGGGTTCAGTCTCGTCTCGTTGAACACCTGGCCCATCGCGCCCGCCAGCACCCCGATGGTCGCCAGCCCGGCGAGCGTGAACGGCCCGAACCTGATCCACGCCGGATCGAGCGCCGCCACCTCGACCTCGTCATCATCCAGGCGTTCCGCCTCCCGCACGCCCGCCGCAGACAGGCCACGGCCGGGCACAGCTGACCGCGGCCCACCCGGCGCGGGCAGGCCCGATGCCGGGACCCCAGGTGCCGAGACACCGCCCGCCGCCCCGCCTGCCTCCGCGACGCCCGCGATCGGTGCGCCACCGCCCGGCCCTCCCGTCTCTGGCCCGCCCTCCAGCACGCTCCCGGTGTCCACCGAGGACACGGTTGACGGGCGGCCTCGGTGCAGGAGCTCCTCGCGTAACCGGGACGCCTCCGCCGTCGACAGGGCGTCGAGCGTCACCCCCTGGTCGCCGCGGTCGGAGCGGCCGGTGCCGATGACCACCCGGCTCAGCCCCAGCACCCGCTGCAGGATGTGCGAAGTGAGGTCCACAGTCCGGACCCGGTCGCGCGGCACGGTCAGCACCTGCCGGCGCAGCAGCCCGCGGCGTACCAGTACCTGGTCGGGCGTCACCCGGTAGGTGGTGGTGAGCCAGCGCACCAGCCCCAGCCCGACCGCCACGCCCAGCCCGATCAGGCTCCACAGCGGGCCGTTGTCGTTGCGGCCGATGAACAGCACCCCGACCAGCACCGGCAGCAGCCGGACGACCTCCTGCACCGGATGCACCGCCAGCATGAGCGGGCTCAGGCGACGCCAGCCGGGCTCCTCGGCGACGGAGGCGACGCTGTCGGTGGACGTCATGTCGCATCCCCGCCCACGGCCTGGGTGTTGGCGGTCAGCTCGGCCACCAGCCGCTGCGCGTCGGCGGACTCCAGCCCGTGGATGTGCACGGGCCCGCGTGCCGACGCCGTGGTCACCGTGACGTTGGTCAGCCCGAACAGCTGCTCCAGCGGCCCGCGCTGGGTGTCGACGGTCTGGATCCGGGACACCGGCGCGATCCGCCGTTCCCTGTTGAACCACCCCGACTGCGTGTAGACGACCTCGGGTGTGGCCTCCCACCTGTGCACCCTGAACCGCCAGCGCGGCATCACCGTCAGGTGCGCCGCCGCCAGGACGGCGGTCACGACGAACGCGGCCACGTGCGCCGCGTTCAGCTCGTCGCGCACCAGCCAGACGATCTGCAGGGCTGTCACGACGACCCACCCCAGCCCCGCCCGCACCGTCCAGAACGGGATCGCCTTGCGGCTCACCAGATTGGCCGGCGGACGAAGGAGCACCGCGACCGGTGCCGCGGACCCCGAATCCTGCACTGCCCCACCTCACCACTGTCTCGTCGGACGTTCCAGCTCGGCGAAGGCGAGCCCCTGCTACAGGGGGCAAGCGCCATCGGTGAGTACCCCGCCCCCTGGCTGCGGTGCGGCGGCGCCGGTGGTCGGACTCCCGAGCCGCTGAACCCTACTCCATTGTGGACATTTCCGGCCGCGAGCGCGGGTCTCGGAGAGATGTCATCTGGGCTCGCGGACGTCCAGCCCCAGCGCGGACGCCACCACCGTCGCCTGGTACGGGTCGATGATCGCCTTGTTGAGCTTGACCGTGTGCGGATCGAGGTCGCCCAGGTCGCTGCCGCGCAGGTCGCAGCCGGTGAGGTCGGCGCTGTGCAGCCACGCCCCCGACAGGTCGGTGCGCAGAACCTCGGCGCGCTCCAGCCGGGCCCCGGTCAGGTCGGCCTCACGCAGCCGTACCCCGTCGAAGGTGCTGCCGCGCAGGTCGGCGCCCGGCAGGCCGACGTACGACCAGTCGCCGCCGTCGACCTTCAGCAGCCCGAAGGTGCAGGAGTCGAACATGCTGCCCGTCAGCTTGCAGGAGGAGAAGGTGGCGTCGAAGAACGAGCACCGGGAGAACGTGCAGTTCAGGAACAGGGCGTCGGTGTGGACCGACACGTTGAACCGGACGTTCCTGAACGTGCACTCCTCGAACACCGAGCCCTGGTCGGCCACCTCGGTCATGTCGACGTCGGCGAACAGGACGCGGGAGAACGTCTCGCGGGTGAGATCGCGGCCGTCCCAGTCGGCGGCGCTGATGGTGGTGTCGGTCGGGGGAGCCGGAGCCCCGTGCTTCCTGTCGGCCATGCCAGGAACGCTACGCGACGCCACCGACAGATCCGCTCGCGAGCGGGTCCGCCGGCTGCTTGCGTGCGTTTCCACCGACAGATTCGCTCATGGGCCCATCAGCCGCCAGCCGGTACGTGTCTCCACCGGCAGGTCCGGTCGCGAGCGTCCCGCCGGGAACGTTCAGGCGTCAGGATCGGGAGCCAGCGCCTCGGCCTGCCGCCACAGCTCGGGCAGCGCGTCCAGGACCTGGCCGGCGCGGTGCCGCCGGGCGGCGAAGGTCTCGGCGCCGAGGTCGGCGAGCAGTTCCAGGAACGCGTCCTCGGGCAGGGGCGCGCCGGCGGCGGAGAGCTTGGCCAGGCACCGCGCGTGGGTCGCGACCAGCCAGAAGACGGACTCCCTGTGCAGGCCGCGCCGGATCAGCTCGCGGCTGCCGCCGATCGAGACGGCCCGCGCCTCGTCGCTGACGTCCGAGGAGAAACGGTAGGACGGGGCGAGGACGTCCTTCGCCGCGTCGAACACCGCCTCCAGCGCCGTCAGGTGGTGCTCGGCACGGTCGGGTGTCAGCTCGGCGCAGCCGAGCAGGCCCAGCAGCGTCTCGTGGTAGGCGAGCCGGTCGTGCTCGGCGAGCAGCCGCCTGACCGCCTCGTAGCGCCGCCGGATGGTGGGGTTCCGCAGGCCCGCCACGAGCAGCACGTGCGTCATCACCCCGGTGCCGAACAGCCAGGTGGTGACCTGGTCGGCCGGCGGCGCGGACTCGTCCATCGCGGCGAGCAGGTGGCGCACGCGGTCCAGCGCCTGGCGGGAGCGCGCCAGTACCCACCGCCGCTCGCCGAAGTGGCGGGCGACGCTCTCCTGGATCACGGTCAGCCGGCCCGTCGGGTCGGCCAGCACTCCCGGCAGGTGGAAGCTGCCCGCCAGATGGTAGTCGCCCAGGACGGCCTCGGGTGAGCGCAGCGGCCCGTCGTCCGGCATGCAGGAGACCTCCAGCAGGACGCCCCGGTGCCGGAACTTGCCGAGCCCCACCGGCGGCGCGGACGGGTCGCGCACGACCATCACGTCCACGTCGGAACTGTCGGCCAGCACGTCGTCAGGCCGTGCCCACAGCGTCGAGCCCGTCAGGAACGCCCCGCGAAAGCCCGGCAGCCGGGCCCCCTCGCCGAGCACCCACTCCCGCGCGACTTCCCGTCCCTCGCCCACCAGCACACCCGTACCCTACGGGCCTCGGCAGAAGGGCGGCGGTGTGGACGGGGGGCGGTGTGGACGGGCGGCGACCCGGCCGCGTCGCCGCGCGGGCGGCGGGCGAGGCGGCCGGGCCGCCGGGCGGGTCACTCGATGAGCGACAGCGTCTGGCTGGCGATCTCCCATTCCTCGTCCGTGGGGACGACCAGCACCGCCACGTCCGACCCGGGCGCCGACACCGCGCGCTCCTCCGTCGAGGAAGCCTCGTTGCGTGCCGGGTCGATCGTGATGCCGAGCCGGTCGAGGCCGGACAGCGCCTCGGCCCTGGTGGCCGCGTCGTGCTCGCCGACCCCGCCGGTGAACACGATCGCGTCGACCCGTCCGAGCACCGCGTAGTACGCGCCGACGTACTTGCGGATGCGCCGGGTGTAGACGTCCAGGGCCAGCCGGGCGTCGGCGTCGCCGCCGGAGGCGCGCCGCCTGACGGTCCGCATGTCGCCGGAGCCGGCGAGGGCGAGCAGGCCGCCGTGCCGGTCGAGCGCGTCCTCGGACTTCTCCGCGTCCAGCCCGGCGACCCGCGCCAGGTACCCGGACAGCGCCGGGTCCGTGTCGCCGGAGCGGGTGCCCATGACCAGCCCTTCCAGCGGAGTCAGTCCCATGGAGGTGTCGACGCTGCGGCCCGCGGCCAGCGCGGTGGCGCTGGCGCCGTTGCCGAGGTGCAGCACGATCAGGTTCAGCTCCTCCAGGCCGCGGTCCAGCAGGGCCGCGGCCCGCCGCGCGACGTAGGCGCAGGACGTCCCGTGGAAGCCGAACCGGCGCACGCCGAGCCGCTCGGCCCACTCGCGTGGCACCGCGTACGTGTACGCCTCGGGCGGCAGCGTCCGGTGGAAGGCGGTGTCGAACACGGCCACCTGCGGCACGCCGGGGAAGGCGTCCCGCGCGACCCGGATCCCGGTCAGGTTGACCGGGTTGTGCAGCGGCGCCAGCGGCGCCAGCTCCTCGATGGCGGCGATCACCGCGTCGTCCACCAGCACCGGCTCGCGGAAGCGGGTCCCGCCGTGCACCACCCGGTGCCCCACGCCCACCGGCGGGTCCGCCCGCAGGTCGGGGCCCGCAGTGGCGAACGCCTCCAGCATCGCGGCCAGCCCCTCCGCGTGCGTGGCGAAGCGCCCCCGCCGCTCGAAGCCGGGCCGCTCGAGACCGGTGTGGTGGGTGAGCCGCCCGTCGTCCTCGCCGATCCGTTCGACCAGCCCCCTGGCGGGACGCTCCCGGGTCCGGACGTCGACCAGCTCGTACTTGATGGACGACGAGCCGGTGTTCAGGACGAGTACGCGTGCGGCCATGTCCAGTCCCTGATCTCGGCCGGGTCCTCGCCGTGCTCGCGGGTGTGGACGCGGGCGCGCAGCCGGGCGTCGATCATCTGCTGACGCAGGTGGGCCTGGGTGGCGCCGAGCCCGGGGACCCGGTCGATGACGTCGATCACCAGGTGGTAGCGGTCGATGTCGTTGAGCATGGCCATGTCGAAGGGCGTGGTGGTGGTGCCCTCCTCCTGGTAGCCGCGCACGTGCAGGTGCTCGTGGCCGTGGCGGCGGTAGGCCAGCTGGTGGATGAGGGCGGGATAGCCGTGGAAGTTGAAGATGACGGGTTTGTCGGTGGTGAACAGGGCGTCGTACTGGGCGTCCGGCATGCCGTGCGGGTGCGCGGTGGGAGGCTGCAGGCGCATGAGGTCCACGACGTTGACGACGCGCACCCTGAGCTCGGGCAGGTGCTGGCGCAGGATGGCCGCGGCGGCGAGGGTCTCCAGGGTCGGGACGTCTCCGGCGCAGGCCAGGACGACGTCCGGCGAGACGCCCGCGTCGGTCGACGCCCACGGCAGGATGCCGAGCCCGCGGGTGCAGTGGGCGATGGCCTCGTCCATGGTGAACAGGTCGAGGACGGGCTGCTTGCCGGCGACGATGACGTTGACGTAGTCGCGCGAGCGCAGGCAGTGGTCGCCGACGGAGAGCAGCGTGTTGGCGTCGGGAGGCAGGTAGACGCGGACGACGGACGCCTTCTTGTTGACCACCACATCGAGGAAGCCGGGGTCCTGGTGGCTGAAGCCGTTGTGGTCCTGGCGCCACACGTGCGACGACAGCAGGTACGTGAGCGAGGCGACCGGCAGCCTCCAGGAGATCTTCTGCGACGACTCCAGCCACTTGGCGTGCTGGTTGAACATGGCGTCCACGATGTGGATGAACGCCTCGTAGCAGTTGAACAGGCCGTGCCTGCCGGTCAGCAGGTAGCCCTCCAGCCAGCCCTGGCACAGGTGCTCGCTGAGCACCTCCATCACCCGCCCGCCGGGGGCGAGATGCTCGTCGGTGGGCAGCAGCTCGGCGTTCCAGGCGCGGTCGGTGACCTCGAAGACGGCCGACAGCCGGTTGGAGGCGGTCTCGTCGGGGCCCATCAGCCGGAAGGTGCGCGGGTTGGCCGCGATCACGTCGCGCAGCAGCCCGCCGAACACCTTGGTGGGCTCGCTCGACTGCGTGGCGGGGGACTTGACCTCCACCGCGTGCTCGCGGAAGTCCGGCAGGCGCAGCGGGACGAGCAGTTCGCCGCCGTTGGCGTGCGGGTTGGCGCTCATCCGGCGCGGCCCCTCGGGCACGGTCTCCAGGATCGTGCCGACCGGCCGCCCGTCACGGTCGAACAGCTCCTCGGGACGGTAGGAGCGCATCCACTCCTCCAGCATCGCCAGGTGCTCGGGATTCTCCCGCACCTGGGCGAGCGGCACCTGGTGGGCCCGCCACGTGCCCTCCACCGGCAGCCCGTCGACCTCGCGCGGCCCCGTCCAGCCCTTCGGCGTCCGCAGGACGATCATGGGCAGCCGGTCGGCCTCGCCGGCCCGGTAGGCGTCGATCTCCCGGAACACCTCGTCCAGGGTGGTCGCCATCTCCTCGTGGTCGGGGCCCACCAGGTGCGGGCGGTAGCCGTACCCCTCGAGCAGCTTGAACAGGTCGGCCTGCGGGATCCGCGCCAGGATCGTCGGGTTCGCGATCTTGTAGCCGTTCAGGTGCAGGATCGGCAGCACGACCCCGTCACGTTCGGGGTCGAGCAGCTTGTTGGAGTGCCAGCTCGCCGCCAGCGGTCCCGTCTCCGCCTCGCCGTCGCCCACCACGCACGCCACGACCAGGTCCGGGTTGTCGAAGGCCGCGCCGAAGGCGTGCGCCAGCGAGTAGCCCAGCTCGCCGCCCTCGTGGATGGAGCCCGGTGTCTCGGGCGCCGCGTGGCTCGGGACGCCGCCGGGGAAGGAGAACTGGCGGAACAGCCGCCGCATGCCCTCCGCGTCCCGCGTGACGTCCGGGAACCTCTCCGTGTACGAGCCCTCCAGCCAGGCATGCGCCACCGCCGCGGGACCGCCGTGCCCGGGGCCCATGATGTAGATCATGTCCTGGTCGCGCTCGCGGATCACCCGGTTCAGGTGCGCGAAGCAGAAGTTCAGGCCGGGCGTGGTGCCGAAGTGCCCGAGCAGGCGGGGCTTGATGTGCTCCGGCCGCAGCGGCTCGGCCAGCAGCGGGTTGTCCAGCAGGTAGATCTGCCCCACCGACAGGTAGTTGGCGGCACGCCAGTAAGCGTCGATACGATCCATGCCCTGCTCATGCCCCGAGACGGCGTCCTCGCACGCCGGAGGCGCGGGCTACCGACCCGCCGCCGACCACGTCACGCAGGCGCATCAGGGGGCCGACCTCGACTTCCTCATCGGGTCGAGCGGCGACGAGGTCGGCCGGGAGTCCCACTGACGCCTCACGACGGCAAAGAGTCCGCTCCGCCGTGCGCGGAATCTACCCGGCTGGGTACGGGGTTACGGGACTATATGTGATCGGTTTGACGGTACGAGGAGGACGCGTGAGCGGCGACATCACCCAGAGCCAGGAATGGGCGGCACTGGCCAAGCACCACGAGGAACTGTCGGGCAAGCACCTGCGAGAGCTGTTCGCCGCCGATCCAGGCCGCGCCGGACGCATGACGTTGACCGCCGCCGACCTGTACCTCGACTACTCCAAGCACCGGGCCACGGCCGAGACGATCGAGTTGCTGGTCCAGCTGGCCGAGCGTGCCGGGTTGCGTGAGCGGATCGACGCCATGTTCCGCGGCGACCACATCAACGTCAGCGAGGACCGCGCCGTGCTGCACGTGGCGCTGCGCATGCCCGCCGACGCCAAGCTCGTCGTCGACGGCCAGGACGTGGTCGCCGACGTGCACGCCGTGCTCGACAAGATGAGCGGCTTCGCCGGCCGCGTCCGCTCCCAGGAGTGGAAGGGCGCCACCGGCTGGCCCATCACCACCGTGGTCAACATCGGCATCGGCGGCTCCGACCTCGGCCCCGCCATGGCCTACGAGGCGCTGCGCGACTACGCCGACGCCGGGATCCAGGCCAGGTTCGTCTCCAACATCGACCCCGCCGACATCAGCGGCAACCTCGCCGGGCTCGACCCGGCCACCACTCTGTTCGTGGTCAGCTCCAAGACCTTCACCACCCTCGAAACCCTCACCAACGCCAGGGTGGCCCGCGACTGGCTGGTCGGCGCGCTCGGCGAGGACGCCGTCTCCAAGCACTTCGTGGCCGTCTCCACCAACGCCGAGAAGGTCGCCGAGTTCGGCATCGACACCGACAACATGTTCGGCTTCTGGGACTGGGTGGGCGGCCGCTACTCCTACGACGGCGCCATCGGGCTCTCCCTGATGATCGCGATCGGGCCCGAGCGGTTCCGCGAGATGCTGGCCGGGTTCCACGCCGTCGACGAGCACTTCCGCACCGCCCCCTTCGAGGCGAACATGCCGGTGCTGCTCGGCCTGCTCGGCGTCTGGTACGACGACTTCTTCGGCGCGCAGACCCGCGCCGTGCTGCCCTACAGCCAGCGGCTGCACCGCTTCCCCGCCTACCTGCAGCAGCTCACCATGGAGTCCAACGGCAAGTCCGTGCGGGCCGACGGCGCCCCCGTCACCGCCGACACGGGGGAGATCTTCTGGGGCGAGCCGGGCACCAACGGGCAGCACGCCTTCTACCAGCTCCTGCACCAGGGCACGAAGCTGGTGCCCGCCGACTTCATCGGCTTCGCCGAGCCGTACGAGGACCACGCGGGCATGCACGACCTGCTCAATGCGAACCTGTTCGCCCAGACGTCGGCGCTGGCGTTCGGCAAGACCGCCGAGGAGATCGCCGCCGAGGGCACGGCCGCCGGCATCGTGCCGCACAAGGTGATGCCCGGCAACCGGCCCACGTCCACGATCCTGGCGCCCAAGCTGACGCCGTCCACGCTGGGGCAGCTCGTCGCCCTCTACGAGCACGTCGTCTTCGTCGAGGGCACCGTGTGGGGCATCGACTCCTTCGACCAGTGGGGCGTCGAACTGGGCAAGAAGATGGCGCTCGACCTGGCGCCCGCGCTCACCTCCGAGGAGCCGCCGCGGAGCTTCCCCGACCCGTCCACCGAGCGGCTCGTCCGCGTGTACCGCGAGCTGCGGGGAAGGCGAGCCTGACATGGAGCAGGCAGGCGCCCTGGTGCTGTTCGGCATCACCGGGGATCTGGCGCGCAAGATGCTGCTGCCCGCCCTGTACGCGCTGACCGACAGCGGCGAGCTGGACCTGCCGATCATCGGCGTCGCCAAGACCGACCTCGACCTCGACGGGCTGCGCGAGCACGCCCGCCAGGCCATCGGCGACGTCGACGAGGCCGTGTTCGGGAAGCTGGCCGGCAACCTGCGGCTGGTGGCGGGCGACTATGGCGACCCGGGCACCTTCGACAGGCTCCGCCAGGAGACCGAGGGCAAGGGGCCGCTGGTCCACTACCTGGCCGTGCCGCCGTCGCTGTTCGCCGTCGTCGCCGAGGGGCTGGCGCGGGTGGAGCTGAACAGGGGCGCCAGGCTCGTCGTGGAGAAGCCGTTCGGCCAGGACCTGCACTCGGCGCGCGCCCTCAACGTGGAACTGCTCAAGTACTTCGACGAGGAGCACCTGCGCCGGGTCGACCACTTCCTGGGCAAGGAGCCGGTCGAGGACCTCATGGTCTTCAGGTTCGCCAACATGCTGCTCGAACCGATCTGGAACCGGAACTTCGTCCGCAGCGTGCAGATCACCATGGCCGAAGACTTCGACGTCGCGGGCCGGGGCGCGTTCTACGACGCCACCGGCGCGATCCGCGACGTCGTGCAGAACCACCTGCTGCAGCTGCTGGCCATCATCGCCATGGACGCGCCGCCGTCCAAGGACGCCCGCGCCCAGCTCGACGAGAAGTGGCGGGTGCTGCGCGCGGTGCAGCCGCTCGCCCCTGGCGACGTGGTCCGCGGCCAGTACGAGGGCTACCTCGACACCGACGGGGTCAGGCCCGGCTCGACCACCGAGACGTTCGTCGCGCTGCGCGCCTACGTCGACAACTGGCGCTGGGCGGGCGTGCCGTTCTGCGTCCGCACCGGCAAGGCGCTGGCCATGACCGACCTGGAGATCGTCGCCGAGCTGCGCAAGCCGCCCGTGTCGCTCTTCCACGGGCAGGCCGCCGAGCTGCGTCCCAACCTGGTCAGGTTCCGGCTGCAGCCCGACGCGGGCGTCACGTTCGACGTGCTCGCCAAGGAACCGGGCAGGCAGCGCACCATGCAGGTGCCGGTGAGCGTCGACTTCACCAAGGTGCTCGGGCCGATGGAGGCCGCCTACGAGCGCATCCTCGTCGACGCGGTGACCGGCGATCCGAGGCGCTTCGCCCGGTTCGACCTGGTGGAGGAGGCGTGGCGGATCGTCCAGCCCGTACTCGACCTGCCCGATCCGCCTCTGCCGTACCGGAAGGGCAGCTGGGGGCCGGAGGCGGCGGCGCAGATCCCGCCGGGCGGCTGGCACGAGGTCTCCACGACCTTCGACTGACCGGGGCTCGACTGATCGGGGGCATTGACGGGCGGCCGGGACGGCTCGACGATCTCAGGCATGCCCGTCATCCCCGTCTCCGGCCGCGATCACACCTGGGCCGCGATCACCCCGCACACCGCGTACGTCTTCGGCATCGAGACCGGCGCTGAGACCGGCGCTGAGACCGGCGCTGAGACCGGCGCTGAGACCGGCGCTGAGGTCAGCGGGGACACCCGCGTCACGCAGTGGTACTGGGGGCCGCGCCTGCCCGCCGACGCCCTGGGCCAGGTCGCCGAGCGCACGACGACCTGGACCGTCACCGGATTCCTCGACCACGCCGACGCCACCGAACTGCTGCCCGTCGACGGCGGCAGGCGCTGGGGCGTGCCGTCGCTGCAGGCCGTCTACGAGGGCGGCGTCCGCTCGGTCGAGCTCGGCTTCGAGGAGGCCGTCCCCGGCGGCGACGAGCTGGAGGTGGTGCTCCGCGACCACGGCCACGGCCTGCGCGTCGGCCTGCACGTGCGGGTCTGCGACGACTGCGACGTCATCGAACGCTGGGTCGTGCTGACCAACGAGTCGGCGGCGGACGTCCAGCTGCGCAGGCTCGACTCGGGCAGCTGGGTCGTCCCCGAGCAGGCCGGGTGCACCTACCTGGGCGCCGCCGGAGGGTGGGGGAGCGAGACCCACCTGCAGCGCGGCGAGCTGCCACGCGGCGAGACCACGTTCGGCAGCAGGACCGGCACCACCTCGCACAAGGCCAACCCGTGGATCATGATCGGCGACGCCACCGAGACCACCGGCGAGCTCTGGAGTGTCGCGCTGGCCTGGAGCGGCTCCTGGCGGCTCACCACCCAGCGCCGCCCGGAAGGCGACGTGGCCGTCAGCGCCGGGTTCGGCCACGAGGGGCTCACCTGGCCGCTCGCCCCCGGAGAGTCGCTGCGCACGCCGTCCGCGCTCGGCCTGCACACCGGCGGCGGGTACGGCGCGGCCAGCCGCGCCTGGCACGACTACGCCCGCAGGCACGTCCTGCCCGCCGCCGACGAGGACCGGCCCGTCCTGTACAACTCCTGGGAGGCCACCTGGTTCGACGTCACCGAGGAGGGCCAGCTCGACCTCGCCCGCCGCGCCGCCGCGCTCGGCGTGGAACTGTTCGTGGTGGACGACGGCTGGTTCGGCTCCCGCACCGGCGACGCGCGCGGGCTCGGCGACTGGTGGCCCAACCCCGACCGCTTCCCGCACGGCCTCGGCAAGCTCTTCGACGGCGTCCGCGACCTTGGCATGCGGGCCGGGCTCTGGGTCGAGCCCGAGATGGTCAACCCTGACAGCGACCTGTACCGCAAGAACCCCGACTGGGTGCTGCACTACCCCGGGCGCCGCCGCGACACCATGCGCAACCAGCTCGTGCTCAACTTCGCCCGCGACGACGTCCGCGCGTGGGCGCTCGGCTGGCTCGACCGGCTCGTCCGCGAGTACCGCCTGGACTACCTCAAGTGGGACATGAACCGCAGCTTCAGCCAGGCGGGCTGGGCCGAGCGTGGCGACCTGCTCTGGATCGAGCACACCAGAGGCGTCTACGCGATCATGGACGAGCTGCGCGCCCGGCACCCAGGGCTCCGGATCGAGTCCTGCTCGGGCGGCGGCGGCCGGGCCGACTTCGGCATCCTCCGCCGCACCGACCAGGTGTGGACGTCCGACAACACCGACGCCCGCGACCGGCAGCCGATCCAGCAGGGCTTCTCCTACCTCTACCCGGCCGTGGCCATGTCCTGCTGGGTCACCGACAGCCCGAACCCGCTGACCCGCCGCGAGGTGCCGCTGCGCTACCGCTTCCACGTCGCCATGGCGGGCACGCTCGGCGTCGGCGGCGACCTCACCCGCTGGAGCGACGCCGAATTGGAGGAGGCCGGGCAGCTCGTCGCCGCGTACAAGGCGGTGCGGCCCGTCATCCAGCACGGGGCGCTGCACCGGCTCGGCGGCGTGCCCGGCACGTCCGCCTCGGCCGTCCAGTACACGCTCGGCGACCGGGTCGTGGTGCTCGCCTACCAGCCGTACGCGCTCGACGAGCAGCCGCTCAGGCGGCTGCGCCTGGCGGGGCTCGACCCCGGCGCCGTCTACGAGGACGCGACCGGCGACCGCCGGCACGGCGCCACCCTGATGCACCACGGCCTGGCCCTGCCCGCCTGGTCGCAGCTCGGCGGCGACTATCGCAGCGAGATGCTGGTCCTCCGGCGGCTCTAGGGCCACGATGTGGGGATGGACATCATGGAACTAGCCGGACAGTCCACGGACGTCGTGACGGTCAAGCGCGTCTTCGGCGAGCCGATCCAGCGGGGGGACGTCACCGTCATCCCGGTCGCCCGCGTCGCGCAGGGCGGCGGCGGGGGCATGGGCAGGCGTGAGGGCGAGAACCCCGAGCAGGGCGGAGGTGGCGGGTTCGGGTTCGGCGCGACGCCCGCGGGCGTGTTCGTGATCAAGGACGGGGACGTCCGCTGGCAGCCGGCCGTGGACGTCAACCGCATCGTGCTCGGCGGCCAGATCGTCGCCGTCGTGCTGCTGCTGACCGTCCGCGCGATCCTGAAGAAGCGCCGCAAACGCTGACCCGCGCCCGCGCGGGGAGCGCCTCCGGCACCCGCGCGGGCGACTCGTTCTGAGGCCCGGCTCTCGTAGGGTGGGCGGCATGATCTCTCTGACTCAGGTGGTGGCGTTCGGTGGCGTGGTGATGCTCGGGGCCATGTCTCCCTGGCCGGACTTCGCCGTCGTCGTGCGGCGCTCGGCCGTTTCCGGACGCGGCTACGGCATGGCCGCCGCGGCCGGCATCTCCGTCGGCGTGTTCGCCTGGGTGGTGGCGGCGGCCACCGGCATCGCGGCGCTGCTGGCGGTGTCGGCGATGGCGTTCACCGTGGTCAAGGTCGTGGGCGCGGCCTACCTGCTGTATCTCGGGGTGAAGGCGCTGCGGGCGGCGCTGCGCAAGGGCGGCACGCCGGACCTGGGGCTGCCCGACCCCGGGAGGAAGAACTCGTGGGCCGCGTTCACGGAGGGGCTGCTGACCAACGCGCTCAACCCCAAGGCGGCGCTGTTCTTCGTGGCGCTCGTCCCGCAGTTCGTCTCGGCCGGCGCTCCGCTGGGTGACACGCTGATGCTGTCGCTGATCGCGCTGGCGGGGACCGTGGTGTGGTTCCTGCTGGTGGCCAACGTCGTGGGCGCCCTGCGCAGGGTGTTCGCGAGGAGCGCCGTCCGCAGAGCGGTCGACGGCCTGACGGGAGCGGCGCTCATCGCCCTCGGCGTCAAGCTGGCCGTCACCACCCGCTCCTGAGCGGGCGTTCCCGTCCCCTGGTTAGGAGATGGCGACGCCGAGTAGGTGGCCCAGGCCGAACGTGACAGCGGCGGCCGTGACGCCCAGCGCCAGCTGGCGGAGACCGCCCAGCCACCACGGGCGGGCCGTCATCCGCGCCACCGCCGCGCCGAACCCGAACAGCGCCAGCAGGCTCAGCACGAGCGCGACCGCCAGCCCGGACGCCCCGAACAGGAACGGCGCCAGCGGCACCAGCGCGCCCGTCGCGAACGCGCAGAACGACGACCCGGCGGCCAGGTAGGGCGAGGGCAGGTCGTCGGGGTCGACCCCCAGCTCTTCCCGGACGTGCACGCGCAGCGCCTGCTCGGGATCGGCCGACAGCTCGGCGGCGACCCGCGCGGCCAGGTCCTTGTCGAGCCCGCGGGACCGGTACAGCGCCGCCAGCTCGGCCTGCTCGCCCTTCGGGTTCCTGGCCAGTTCATGCCGCTCCACCGCGATCTCGGCGCGCATCAGCTCGGTCTGTGACTTGACCGACGTGTACTCACCGGCGGCCATCGAACAGGCCCCCGCCACCAGCCCGGCGAACCCGGCCAGCACCGCTCCCTGCCCGGCTCCGGCCGCGCCGACGACACCGGCGATCAACGCGAAGTTCGACACCAGACCGTCCATCGCCCCGAACACCGCCGGTCTCAGCCATCCGCCGGTCACGTCGCGGTGGCTGTGGTGCTTCTCCGCCGAGTACGGCTGAGCCAGTTCGATGGTCATGCATGCACTCCTCAAACGCCCTTTATCCCGAAATTTAGGCACATGCCGACAAGATCCGCAACGAAGGCGAGGCTTCCCTGACCTGCGATGTTGTCTCGCCAGGCGAACAGATGACCGAAAGAATCAGAGGCATGCGTCAGAACGGCACCCGCGGCAGGTTTCGGCCGGGCAATGTCAGCTCGTCACTTGGTGTGACCAGACGGATGCGCACAGCCCTGTGATGGGTCGGCGTCGGCTCTATGGAAGGCGGCGATGCCATGAGCGCTCCGCCCGACGAGGGATGGCTGGTCGCGCATCGTCCGCCCAGGCGCACGCGGATCTTTCCGCTGTCGCACGCCACCGGTTACACCGTCGAAGACTGGCTCAAACTCCCCGAATCCGGGGATCGCATCGAGTTGATCGACGGGAGTTTCGTCGTGAGCCCGGCCGCATCTGGCCTGCACGCACTGTGCGCCGGCGGCCTGCGTACCGTGCTGGCTCGCGCCGCCAGGGCGGCTGGAGCGGATCTGGTAGTGGTCGAGGCGGCCAATGTGGTCGTCGGAGGTGGTCCACCTGGGGGAGGGCGGGTACGAGCTGGTGGCCCAGGCCAAGGCGGGCGAGGTGCTGACGCTCGCTGAGTCGTTCCCGGTGTCATTCGATCCGGCCGAACTGCTGGAGTCCTGACGCCATCCGCTCGCGCCGCTGGGGCGGAGGGCTTGGAGGGGCGGGACGGCACCCGGCCGGCGGGGCTTGGAGGGGCGGGACGGTACTCGGCCGGCGGCGGGGCCGCCGGCCTGTGGTCGGTCAGACGCGGGCTGGGAGCGCCGCGTCCAGTGTTTCGGGCCGCGGGCCGCGGATGAGGGCGACGCAGTCGTCGATCGCGTCCGACAGAAGGGTGCGCAGGAGGGCGTCCGGGTCGGGGATGCAGGCCTGGACGATGCCCACGACCGACAACTGCACCGCGTTGGGCGCGGCGTAGCGGCGGAAGCCCTTCTCCGTGATGCGGGCCGCCCGGCTGAAGCGCCTGGCCTGGTCCGCCGCGCGCGGCACCTGGGCCATCGCGTCCATACTGGCCTCGCTGAGCCGGCCCGACGGGGCGCCGTCCAGCCTGGCCAGCATCTCCTCCGCCGCCAGCACCGAGACCGCCAGGGCGAGCTGGCGTTCGGCCGCCGCCACCGGCAGCGCGGTCCTCGCGCAGCGGAGCGCGATGTGGGCGTCCACGCGCAGGTCGTCGCTGGTGAGCCCGATGATCGAGGGGACCAGCCAGATGAGCTTGCTCCGGTCGGCGTCCGAGGTGTTGTCGTTGACCAGGCGGGCGAGTGCGGCCAGCAACGGGTGCGTGCAGGCCGGGTGGTCGCTCCACCTTTCTCCGGCTAGGTAGGACGCCAGTTCCATGAAACAGGCCCCGCGTTTCGGGGTCCGATGCCTGCCTCTGGACAGAACCGGCATGTGATCAAGGTGATTGTCCACGGGTGCTCCACTGCTCCACGCGATCGCCGTCTTTCCAGTTTGCGCCGTCCGTCACGCCAGCGCCAGTGATGGGATGTCTCGGTCCAGGACGCCGAACCGCTTGACAGGGACGCGTGACAGGTGATCCCATCAATTCCAAAGTTAGGAAACCTTCCTAACAACCCCCTCCGTCTCTCCCCCCAAGACAGCAGGAGGTTCCATGCGATTGCCCTTGGCCGCCACACTCGCGGCCGGATTACTGCTGGGCATGGTGCCCGCGCTCCCCGCGCAGGCCGCCCCCACCCGGTACGAGGCGGAGAACGCGACCATCTCGCAGGGCGTGGTGGAGTCCAACCACACCGGCTACTCCGGCACCGGCTTCGTCAACGGCGACAACGTCGCGGGCAGCTACACGGAGTTCACCGTCACGGCCTCCGCTGCCGGCACCGCCACGATCGCCATCCGCTACGCCAACGGCACCACGCTCGACCGGCCCGCCGACATCGCGGTCAACGGCGGCGTGGTCGCGGCGGCCCGATCCTTCACCGGCACCGGCAGCTGGGACACCTGGGCCACCGCCACGCTCACCGCGCCCGTCAACGCGGGTGCCAACAAGATCCGCCTGACCTCGACCAGCGCCAACGGCAACCCCAACCTCGACTACGTGGACGTCGAGACGGCCGCGCCGACCAGCGAGTACCAGGCGGAGAACGCGACGATCTCGCAGGGCACGGTCGCCACCAACCACACCGGCTTCACCGGCACGGGCTTCGTCGACTACACCAACATCACCGGCTCGTACGTCGAGTTCACGGTCAACGCGGCCACCGCCGGCAACTACACCCTGACGTTCAGGTACGCCAACGGCACCACGGTCGACCGGCCCATGGACATCGCCGTCAACGGCACCACGACCAGCGCCGGCGTCAGCTTCCCTGCCACGGCCAACTGGGACACCTGGACGGACAAGTCCGTCACGGCCGCACTGGTGGCCGGGGCCAACAAGGTCAGGGCGACGGCCACCACCGCCAACGGCGGGCCCAACCTGGACCGGCTGAACGCCTCCGCCCCCAGCGACAGCGAGCCGCCCACCACGCCGGCCAACCTGCGCGTCGTGGGCGATGTCAAGCCGTACTCGGTGGACCTCGCCTGGGACGCCGCCACCGACAACGTGGGCGTGTCGACGTACGTGATCTACAACGGCGGCAACGTGCTGATGACGGTCGGCGGCAACGTCACCGCGATCACCGTGCCGGGGCTGACCCCGAACACCGGGTACGTGCTGAGCGTGATCGCCTACGACCAGGCCGGGAACGCCTCGCCCGCCAGCAACAACGTCCCGATCACCACGCCGCCCAGCGACGACACGCAGCCGCCGAGCGTGCCCGGCAACCTGCGGTCGACCAACGTCAGCGCCTCCAGCGTGACGCTGGCCTGGAACGCCTCCACCGACAACATCGGCGTGACCGGCTACAACGTCTACAAGGACGGCATCAAGTTCGCCACCGTCCCGGACCTGACCGCGACCGCCGACGGGCTGACCGCCAACACCACCTACGCCTTCGCGGTCGAGGCGTTCGACGCCAACGGCAACACCTCCGCCCGCAGCGCCGCGATCTCGGTCAAGACGACCTCCACGGCGGGCGGCGGTGACCCCGTCTACGACAAGGACGTCAACACGGCCTACGACCTGCCCTGGGGCATCGCGTTCCTGCCGGACGGCAGCGCCCTGGTGGCCGAGCGGGACCGTTTCGAGATCACCCGCCTGACCCCGGACGGCACCAGGACCGTGGTCGGCAAGATCACCGAAGCGGTGACGACCGTCGGCGAGGGCGGGCTGCTCGGCCTGGCCGTCTCGCCGAACTTCGCCACCGACCACTACGTCTACGCGTACTACACCTCGTCCAGTGACAACCGGGTGGCCAGGTTCACCTTCGTGAACAACGCGATCGGGGCCCGCGAGCCGATCGTCACGGGCATCTCCAAGAGCAAGTTCCACAACGGCGGCCGGATCAAGTTCGGCCCCGACGGGATGCTCTACATCACCGTCGGCGACGCGCAGACGTCGAGCAGGGCGCAGGACCTCAACTCGCTCAACGGCAAGATCCTGCGCGTCACCCCCACCGGCGCGGGCGCGCCCGGCAACCCGTTCCCGAACGCGCCGCGCGTCTACTCGCTCGGCCACCGCAACCCGCAGGGCATCGCCTGGGACTCGCAGGGCAGGCTGTGGGAGTCGGAGTTCGGCGACGCCACCTGGGACGAGCTCAACCTGATCCAGCCGGGCAAGAACTACGGCTGGCCGAACTGCGAGGGCAAGTGCAGTAACGCGGCCTACGTCAACCCGGTGCAGCAGTGGGACGTCGCCGCCGCCTCGCCCAGCGGCCTGGAGATCGTCAACGACTGGATCTACATGGCGGCCGTCCGCGGGGAGCGCCTGTGGGTCATGAAGATCAACGGCAGCACCACCGACACCCCGCGGGCGTTCTTCAACGGCAGGTGGGGACGGCTGCGCACGGTCGTCAAGACCCCCGACGGCGGCCTGTGGCTGACCTCCACCAACAACGACAAGAACGGCGGCACCCCGTCCACGCTGGACAACGTGATCGTGCGGCTCAAGTTCGCCGCCGCGCCGTTCGCCCTGTCCAGCACGGCCTTCGCCAACAACGGGACGATTCCGGTGAAGTACACCTGCCAGCAGGACGGCGTGTCGGGCAACGACATCTCGCCCCCGCTGGCGTGGTCGAACAGCCCGGCGGCGGCGAAGAGCTACGCGATCACGCTCATCGACACGGCCAACAGCAACAAGCACTGGGTGATGTGGGACATCCCGGCCACCAAGGGCTCGCTGCCTGAAGGGCTCGGCCTCGGCTACGACGTGCCGAACCAGTCGCCGGCCAAACAGAAGGCGATGAGCAGCGGCAACAAGGCGCTGCAGTACTTCGGGCCGTGCCCGGGCGGCTCGACCCACAAGTACGAGTTCACCCTGTACGCGCTCGACACCGCCACCCTGCCAGGGGTCACCTCCAGCTCGACGGTGGCCGCGGTGGAGACCGCGATCCAGGCCCACGACCTGGCCGGCGTCAAGCTGGCAGGCAACTCCAACGCCAGCACCTGACGTCCACCCGGGCGGGCCGAATCCTCCGGCCCGCCCGTCCCCTTCACCCCGGCCGGGCCGGGCCCTCACAGGCCCGCCCGGCCGCTCCTTCGGCCACCCAGGTCGGCCAGGCCCGTCTCGGTCCTCCCAGGTCGGCCGGGTTCGTCTCGGTTCTCCTGAGTGGGCGGGTTCCTCTCCCGGTCTGCTGGGGTGCGGCGGGCGGCCGGTCCGCCTGGGCGGGTGGGGATCCCGTTCGCCCAGCTGGGCCCACCCCTCCGCGCGTCTTGGCAGCCCACGCGCGGTCCCCCTCCTCACCCAAAGACATCGGATGTGTAACCGCACGGATGCTGGGGTGCGGCCAGGGGAGCGCCTGAGAGGTCCAATCTCTGCCGGTGCGGGGTGCGGGGTGCGGGGTGCGGGGTGCGGGGTGCGGGGTGCGGGGTGCGGGGTGCGGGGTGCGGGGTGCGGCCCGGGCGTCACCAGGTGAGGAAGAGTTCTTCGGGGGCGCGGTGGATCAACGTGGCGGCCATCGTGACCCGCGGTTCGGCCAGCCGTAGCCCCGGCAGCTCGCGGGTCAGCGTCTCCAGGGTGATCCGCACCTGCTCCCTGCCGAGCTGCGACCCCGGGCAGCCGTGCACGCCGTGCCCGAACGACAGGTGCCTGACCGGGGCGCGGGCGATGTCGAACACGTCCGGCCGCTCGTACACCGTCTCGTCCCGGCCCGCGGAGGCGTACGAGACGAACAGCACGGCTCCTTCCTCCAGGTCGGTGCCGCTCAGCGTGAGCGGACGGGTGACCCGCCGCCTGAAGCCCTGGATGGGCGCGTCGAACCGGGCCGCCTCCTCGATCGCCGCCGACAGCAGCTCGGGACGCTCGCACAGCAGCTCCCACTGGCCGCGGTCGCGCAGCAGGTTGTGCACGGCGCTGCCGAGCAGCGCGGTCGTGGTGAGGTGCCCGGCCAGCATGAGGTTCTCCAGGTTGCCGACCACCTCCGCCCACGGCAGGCCGCGCACCAGCTCGCCGGTCAGGTCGTCGCGGTCGGCGGAGGCCCGCGCGTGGGCGTCCAGCAGGTGGCGCAGGGCGGCGACCTCGTGGGCGGCGGCGACCTGCGCGTCCTTCGGCATCGGCGTGAACAGCAGGGCTTCGGCGCGGTGCCCGGCCTGGATCGCGGCCGGGACGTCGCCGGGGTCGAGGCCGAGCAGGTGGCCGGTCACCGAGGCGGGCAGCGGCCCGGCGTACCCGCTCATCCACTCGACCCGGCCCTCGTCCCTGAAGGACGCGATCAGCTCGGCCACGCGGCCGGTGATGAAGGGCAGCGCCGTCGCCACCCTGGCCGGGGACAGACCGCGGGTGAGGGGCCTGCGCAGCCGCTGGTGGGTCTCGCCGTCGGCGCCGAGCACGATCGGGCCGCCGCCGGGCGCGGCGGAGAGCACGGCGAGCGCGGGAGGCCCGGGGATGACGTCCGGACGCAGCGCGCCGACGGAGGAGAAGTCCTCGGGCCTGCCGAGCACCTCGCGGACGTCCGCGTGCCTGGCGACCAGCCAGGCGTCGAGTTCGGGGACGAACGTCAGGCCGGGAGCCGCGCGGGCCTCGGCGTAGCGGGGGTACGGATCGCGGTAGAACGCCTCTTGATCCACGCGTCCCATCGTGCAAGCCGGTCACGGGACCGGCAAGATCTGAAATTTTCTTTTAGTTCATTCGCAAGTCTTGAAACTTATATCCATGGGCGATTGAGTTCGGTCGTGCACACCCTCCGTTATGTGGCCGCCGCCGCGCTCGTGTTAGGTATCGCGGCGCCCGCCCAGGCAGAACCCACACCTCCCTCACCAACCGCGGAGGACACGCTGAAGGCGTCGTCCTACCCGCCCCCTTCCACCCTGCTCGTCCAGAACGCCCCCGCCCAGCGGCTGGCGACGGACAAGCGAACCAGGCCCGTCGCCCCCGGCATCTCGCTGACCTCGTTCGACACCTACGACGCGCTGGGCTGGCTGCGTGCCGACGCCCTCACCGCCGACCTCGGCGGCGGCGCGAAGGCCGACTACCTGACGTCGGGCGAGGTGACCAAGGCCGAACCGCTGTCGGGGCCCGCCAAGCGCTCCCACGCCGTCGCCGCCGTCAACGGCGACTTCTTCGACATCAACAACTCCAGCGCCGCGCAGGGCATCGGTGTCCAGGACGGCACGCTCGTCCAGTCGCCCGTCTCCGGCCACGACAACGCCGTCGCGATCACCGGTGACGGCGTCGGGCGCGTGCTGAAGATGTACTTCGAGGGCACCGCCACCCCCGCCGGCGGCTCGCCCGTCGCGCTCACCCAGTTCAACCAGGTCGTCCAGAAGGGCGGCGTCGGCCTGTTCACGCCGCTGTGGGGCTCCTACACCCGGGCCCGCGCCGTCGAGGGCGCCACCTCCGTCACCGAGGTGGAGCTGACCGGCGGGGTGGTCACCGCCGTCCGGAACGCCCCGGGAACCGGGCCCATCCCGGCGGGCACCACCATCCTGCTCGGCCGCGACGCCGGCGCCACCGCGCTGGCGGCGCTGAAGGCCGGCGACCGCGTCGAGGTGAAGTACCAGCCGAAGGCGTCGGACGGCAGCGCCGTCAAGGCGGCCGTCGGCGGCAACGTCGTCCTGGTCAAGGACGGTGTCGCACAGAACTCCGGCGACCCGGCCGCCCACCCGCGCACCGCGGTCGGCTTCTCCGCCGACGGCAGGAAGATGTACCTGCTGACAGTCGACGGCCGCCAGGTCGACAGCCGCGGCGTCACGCTCAACGAGCTGGCCGACATGATGGTCGAGCTGGGCGCCGCCAACGCGCTCAACCTCGACGGCGGCGGCTCGTCCACGCTGCTCGCCCGCGAGCCGGGCTCCGCCGACGTGCAGGTGGAGAACAGCCCGTCCGACGGCGGCGAGCGGTCCGTCCCGAACGGGCTCGCCCTGTACGCGCCCGAGGGCAGCGGCAAGCTCAAGGGCTTCTGGCTGGAGACGGCCGGCGATCCGGCCAAGGCTCCGGGCGTCGGCCCGGTCGCCGGTGGCCGTCCCGACCGCGTCTTCCCCGGCCTCACGCGCCGGCTGACCGCCGCCGGGTACGACGAGACGTACGGACCCGCCTCCGGCACCCCCGCCTGGCGCGCCAACCCGGCCGTGCACGGCGTGGTGCGCGACGGCAGGTTCCACGCCCTGGTGCCCGGCCAGACGACGGTCACCGCCTCCAAGGACGGCGCCAAGGGCACCCTGGAGCTGACCGTCCTGCAGCCGCTGCAGCGGCTGGGCGCGACCACGGACCGGCTCGGCCTGGCGGGCAAGGACGGCACCGGCACGTTCGGCGTCGTCGGCTACGACCGCAACGGCAACTCCGCGCCCATCGAGCCCGGCGACCTCACGCTCGGCTACGACCGGAACCTGTTCGAGGTGACGCCGGGCGACCAGGGCTTCTTCACCGTCAAGGCCAAGCAGGCGACGGGCTCAGGGCTGATCACCGCCAAGATCGGGTCGATCACCACCGCCGTGCCCGTCACGGTCGGCTTCGAGGACAAGCCGGTCGCCGACTTCGAGGACGCCGCCAAGTGGACCTTCGCCGCCGCGCGGGCCACCGGCTCGCTGTCGGCCGCGACCGGGCAGACCGGGGGCGGGCTCAAGCTGTCCTACGACTTCACCCAGTCGACCGCCACCCGCGCCGCCTACGCCGGCCCGCCGCAGCAGATCGAGGTGCCGGGCCAGCCGCAGGCGTTCGGGCTCTGGATCAACTCCACCGGCAAGGGGGAGTGGCCGAGCCTGGAGTTCTACGACGCGCTCGGGCAGTCGCAGATCCTGCGCGGCCCGTACATGACGTGGACCGGCTGGAAGTACGTCGAGTTCGCCGTGCCGCCCGGCGTCAACTACCCGCTGAAGCTGCGGCGCTTCTACGTCGCCGAGACGCGCGCCGACCAGAGCTACACCAACGACATCCTCATCGACGGGCTCGTGGCGAAGGTGCCGCCGTCGGTGTCCGCGCCGCCCGCCCAGAAGGTCGCCGACCCGGTCGTCAGGCCGGAGGTGGCCACGATGCCGTGGCGGTTCGCGGTCATGTCGGACGCGCAGTTCGTCGCCAGGGAGCCGGACAGCGACATCGTCCGCAACGCCCGCCGCACGCTGCAGGAGATCAAGGCGGCCAAGCCCGACTTCCTGCTGATCAACGGTGACCTCGTGGACGAGGCGTCGCCCGCCGACTTCGCGCTGGCCAAGAAGATCCTGGACGAGGAGCTCGGCGGGACGCTGCCGTACCACTACGTGCCCGGCAACCACGAGGTGATGGGCGGCAAGATCGACAACTTCAGGGCCGTGTTCGGCGACACCTACCAGACGTTCGACCACAAGGGCACCCGGTTCGTCACCCTCGACACCTCGCGGCTGAACCTGCGGGGCGGCGGCTACGACCAGGTGGCCATGCTGCGCTCCCAGCTCGACGCCGCGGCGAAGGACGACGCGGTCGGGTCGGTCGCCGTGCTGTTCCACGTCCCGCCGCGCGACCCCACGCCCGGCAAGGGCAGCCAGCTCGGCGACCGCAAGGAGGCCGCGCTGGTCGAGGGCTGGCTGGCGGACTTCCAGCGCACCACCGGCAAGGGCGCGGCCTACATCGGCGGGCACGTCGGCACCTTCCACGCCTCCCACGTGGACGCCGTGCCGTACTTCATCAACGGCAACTCCGGCAAGAACCCGGCCACGGCCGCGGACGACGGCGGCTTCACCGGCTGGTCGCTGTGGGGCGTGGACCCGGTGACGTCCAAGGAGGCCGAGAAGGTCAGGCACAACTGGTTCGTGGACGCGCCGACCTGGATCGGCACCCAGGTCCGGCCGCACGTGGACGACCTGACGCTCGCCGCCCCGGCCACCGTCACGGCGGGCGGCACGGCGCAGGTCACGGCGACGCTGAAGCAGGGCAGCCGCACGGTCCCGGCGGCCTACCCGGTCTCGGTGGAGTGGTCGGGCTCGTCCAACCTGCACATCGGCTCCCGCGCGGGCGCCAAGCCGTGGGACGTGGCGGCCCTCGACCCCGCGACCGGCACCCTCACGGCCCTGCGCGAGGGCCGGGTGACGGTCGGCGTGACGGTCAGCGGCGTCCGGAAGGAGGCGGTGGTCGTGGTGGCCGCCTCCTGACCCCGTGAACAGGGGCCCGGCGCAACTCGGGTGACGGCCTGACCGGCCGTCACGCCCGTCCCGCCGGGCCCTTCGTGCTTCCTCGCCTGCTTCTCCCGTTCGCCGCAGCCGACAGAATGGGAGTTCGGGACGGCGACGAGGAAGAGGCGATCGATGGCCGGCGATGATGGGGTGGTCGTGTCCGTGGCCGAGCGGGTCCGGCGGGGGCTGGACGACGCCTCGGCGGGGGAGCGGCTGGTCGCCCGGGCGCTGCTGGCGAACTACCCCGCCGCCGGGCTGGAGACCGCGTCCCGGCTCGCCGAGCGGGCCGGGGTGAGCGCTCCCACCGTGGTGCGGTTCACCGCCCGGCTCGGCTTTCCCGGGTATCGGGCGTTCCAGCAGGCGCTGCGGGAGGAGATCGAGGCGCGGCGGGCGTCACCGCTCACCCTCGGCCGGCACGCCGCCGAGGGGTCGCTGCGCGTCGCGGCGGCCGAGGTGTACCGGCAGCGCATGGACGAGACGTTCGCCGCCCTGTCCGACCCCGAGCTCGACCGGGTGACCGACCTGCTCTCCGACCCCGCCAGGAGGGTGACGTCCGTCGGCGGGCGGTACTCGCACATCCTCGCCGAGTACCTGGACCTGCACCTGCGGCTGCTGAGGCCCGGCACGCGGGTGCTCGACCCGAGGCCGGAGGCGATGGGCGCCGCCTGCGTCGACGCCGGGCGCAAGGACGTGGTCGTGGTCTTCGACTACCGCCGCTACCAGCGCGACATCGTGAGCTTCGCCCGCGCCGCGCACGCCCGCGGCGCGAAGGTGGTGCTCTTCACCGACCCGTGGCTGTCGCCCGCCGCCGACTCAGCCGAGCTGGTGATCCCCGCCAGGGTCGAGGCGCCGAGCCCGTTCGACAGCCTGGTCCCCGCGATGGCGCTGGTGGAGACCGTGGTGGCCCGGGTGACGGCGAGGCTGGGGCAGGACCGGCTGCGCCGGATCGAGGAGATCTCCGGGGACGTCACGATCGACTGACCCCCGCCGCGCCACGGCACCGGCACCGCTCCCTCCGGGCGGACGACGCCGCGTGTCGCGTTTCTGTCGTGGACGCGCCGCCGCTCCCGTCAGGGGAGCGACGCCGCGCGTGGCGTTCCTGTCGTGGACGCGCCGTGCCGTGCCGTTCCCTTCGGCGGGCGTCGCCGTGCGGTGGCGGTGGACGGGATGAAATATAAATTTCACAAAGACTCCTTGACGCGAGAGGTGAATGTTCTGTTTCGTTCCTGAACAGCCCCCCGACGAGCCTCTGGAGTGCCAGGTGACCGATGACCCGCGCCCACCGCGCAAGCTGCGACTATGGGAAGCGCTGACCCTGTCGGTCGGCCTCATGGGGCCCACCCTGGCCATGGCGCTCAACGGCCAGGGCGTCGCCTCGACCGTGGGCAAGGCCGTGCCCCTGGTGTTCGTGCTCGGCCTCGCCGGCGTCGCCCTGGTCGCGTACGGGTTCGTCAGGCTGACACGGCACTTCAACCACGCCGGGTCCGTCTACGCGCTGGCCGGCGTGACGCTCGGCCCCAAGGCCGGGTTCTTCGGCGGGTTCGCGCTGCTGGGCACCTACCTGTTCTTCACCGTCTGCACGCTCGCCGCGACGGCGGTGTTCGCCGAGGCCTTCTTCAAGGCGCTCGGCCTGGGCTGGGACATTCCGTGGTTCGTGGTCGCCCTGGCCGCCGCGGCCGGGGTGTGGGCGGTCAACTCGCGCGAGTCCCGGGTGACCGCCCGCACGCTGCTCGCCGTCGAGGGCGTCGGCATCGTCGGCATGCTGGTGCTCAGCGCCGTCGTCGTGGCCCGCACCGGCACCGGCACCGCCCCCTCCGGGCAGACGCTCGACCTGTCCGTGTTCACCCTGGACGGCACCAGCACGGGCGCCGTCATGACGGCCACGGTGTTCGCGTTCCTGTCGTGGGCCGGCTTCGAGGCGTGCGCCTCCCTCGGAGAGGAGACCGACGACCCGAAGCGCAACATCCCGCGCGCCCTGGCCGGCAGCGTCCTGCTCACCGGCGGGCTGTACATCGTGGTGATGTTCGCCCAGACGATCGGCTTCGGCACCGGCAAGGACGGCACGGACGCCTTCGCGGGCACCGAGTCGTCGCTGTCGGCCCTCGCCGCGTCCTACATCGGCACCTGGTTCTCGCTGGTGATCGCGTTCACCGCGATGGCGTCAGCCTTCGCCGCCACCATCAGCTCCTCGGCGGCGGCCAGCCGCCTGCTGTTCGCGCTGTCCCGCGACGGCTTCGGGCCGCGCCGGCTGGCCCGCACCCACCCCCGCACCGGCTCGCCCACGGTGGCGCTGGTCGTCGCGCTGGTGGCCGGGCTGGTCGGCGACGCGATCCTGAACCTGACGGGCGTGACGGCGTTCGACGCCTACTATTGGTTCGCCACGCTCGGCGTCCTCTGCCTGCTCGTCGCCTACGCGGTGGCGGCGGCGGGAGTGGTCGCGTTCATCGTGTCGGGACGCGGCCGGATCCCCACATACGAGATCCTGGTACCGGTGCTGGCCATCGCCTACCTGTGTTACGTGTTCTACCAGCAGTCGCTCAGCCTGTTCCCGTGGATCGCGGGCGCCTGGTGCCTGGCCGGGCTGGTGGCCGTGTTCGCCGCGCCCGGCCTGGTGCGCCGCATCGGCGAACGGCTCACCGCCGAGTTCGCCGGCCCTGTCGAGGAGGACGTCCTGTCATGACCAACGTGTTCGTCGCCACGTGCGACCTGGCCGGGCAGACGCGCGGCCGGGCCGTGCCCGCCTCCAGGGAGGACGCGGCGCTGCGCGGCAGCACCGGCTGGGTGCCCGCCGACCTGGCGCTGACCTGCTTCGGCCCGATCGCCGAGAACCCGTTCGGCTCCACGGGCGACCTGCGGCTGCTGCCCGACCCGGGCACCCGGGTGGACGTCCCCGCCGACGGCGACGTGCCCGGAACCAGGCTCTACCTGGCCGGGCAGGCGCTGCCCGACGGCACGCCGTGGGAGTGCTGCCCGCGCGGCTTCCTCTCGGCCGCCGTGGCGGAGCTGGCCGGGCTCGGGCTGACGCCCGTCGCCTCGTTCGAGCACGAGTTCACCCTGGACGGCCTGCCCTCGTCACTGCCGTTCTCCTTCGACCGCTACCGGACGGCGGAGCCGTTCGGCTCGGATCTGGTGGCGCTGCTGGAGTCGAACGGCTTCGCCCCCGAGTCCTGGCTGCCCGAGTACGGCGAGGCGCAGCACGAGATCACGCTCGCCCCGGCGGGTGCGCTCCAGGCGGCCGACCGGGCGGTGCTGCTGCGCGAGCTGGTGCGGGACCTCGCCAGGCGGCGCGGCCTGCGCGCCTGCTTCGCGCCCATCCTGCACCCCGACGGCAGCGGCAACGGCGTGCACATCCACGTGTCGTTCGAGGGCGGCAAGCTGGCCGACCCGGACAGGCCCGGCGGGCTGTCACGGGCCGGAGCCGCGTTCAGCGCGGGCATCCTGCGCCACGCCGCCGCGATCACCGCCGTCACGGCCCCCAGCCCGGTGTCGTTCCTGCGGCTGACCCCGCACCGGTGGAGCGCGGGCGGCGTGTTCCTGGCCGAGCGCAACCGGGAGGCGCTGCTGCGCATCTGCCCGGGTTCGCCCGCCGAGTTCAACCTGGAGTTCCGCGCCGCCGACGCCACCGCCAACCCGTGGCTCGCGCTCGGCGTCCTGCTCAGGGCCGGCCTCGAAGGGATCAGGCGCGGGTACGAGCCGCCGCGCGTCTGGCCGGAGAGCGTCACCGAGGCGGAACTGGCCGGCGTGCCGCCGCTGCCCAAGTCGCAGGCCGAGGCGCTCGACGCGCTGGAGGCCGACGACGTGGTGCGCGGCTTCTTCCCCGCCGACCTGATCACCACGTACCTGTCGGTCAAGCGCGCCGAACTGGCCGCTCTCGACGGGCTCGACGACGCCGAGTGCTGCCGGAGGATCGCCGATGTCTACTGACCTCGCCGCGCTCATCGACAGCCTGCCCCTGGTGGACCACCACGTGCACGGCGCGTCCGCGCACGACCTGTCGCGCACCGCGTTCGAAGAGCTGATCACCGAGTCCGACCGGCCGGTGCCCGGCTGGATGACCCAGTTCGACTCCCAGGTCGGGTACGCGATCCTGCGCCACTGCGCGCCCGTGCTCGGCCTCGACCCGCACGCCTCGCCCGAGGAGTACCTGGCCAGGCGGGCGGTCCTGGGCGCGGACGAGGTCAACGCCAGGCTCCTGGAGGCCAGCGGCATCGGCCACTTCCTCATCGAGACCGGCTACCGGGGCGAGGAGATCCTCAGCCCGTCCGGCATGGCGGAGGTCGCCGGTGTCCCGGCCGACGAGGTCGTCCGGCTGGAGGCGGTCGCCGAGCAGGTCGCCGCCGACGGGGTCGAGGCCGACGCGTTCGCCGGCCGGTTCGCCGAGGCCCTCTGGGACCGCACCCGGACGGCCCGCGGCCTCAAGAGCATCGTCGCCTACCGGCACGGCCTCGACTTCGACCCCGCGCCGCCCACGCCCGAGGAGGTCACCGAGGCCGCCGGGCGCTGGCTCGCGTCCGGTGGGCGCGTCGAGGACCCGGTGCTGCTGCGCCACCTCATCTGGACGGGCCTCGAACGCGGCCTGCCGCTGCAGTTCCACATCGGCTACGGCGACCCGGACGTGGACCTGCACCGCTCCGACCCGCTGCTGCTGCGCGGGCTGATCGAGCTGGCCGAGCCGACCGGGGTGCCGCTGCTGCTGCTGCACTGCTACCCGTACCAGCGGCACGCGGGCTTCCTCGCGCAGGTGTACCCGAACGTCTACTTCGACGTGGGGCTGGGCGTGAACTACACCGGCGCGCGCAGCGTCGCCGTGGTCGCGGAGAGCCTGGAGCTGGCGCCGTTCGCCAAGCTCCTCTTCTCGTCCGACGCCTGGGGCCCCGCCGAGCTGCACCACCTCGGGGCGGTGCTGTGGCGGCGGGCGATGTCCCGGGTCCTCGGCGGCTTCGTGGACGCCGGGGAGTGGTCGGCCGAGCAGGCGGCGCGGGTCGCCGTCATGGTGGGAGCCGAGAACGCCCGGCGCGTGTACGGGCTGGGAGCGGGCGCGTGACCGGGCACATGAGAGGGCCGCGAACGGGCCGGAGGGAGAGCGCGTGACGGGGAGCGAGTCCGCCGCGGCCCAGCGCTGGGCCGGCGACTGGGCCGGCGGCGCGCTGCTGCGCGAGGCGCTGGCCGCCGAGCTGCCGGGGGCGGTGGCGCTGCGGCGGGAGCTGCACGCGCAGCCGTGCCTGTCGGGCGAGGAGGGGCCGACGCTCAAGCGCGTCCTGGAAGCGCTGCCCGGCGCGCAGCTGGAGTACGTCGCCGAGACCGGCGCCGTGCTGCGGATCGGCGGGCCGGGCCCGGCGGTGGCGGTGCGCGGCGAGCTGGACGCGCTGCCCATCAGCGAGCGCACCGGTGTCCCGTGGGCGGCCGTGAACGGCGCGATGCACGCCTGCGGCCACGACGTCCACCTGGCGGCCGTCGTCGCCCTGGCCGGAGCGCTGTCCCGGGTCCAGGCGGCCAAGCCGCTGGTCGTGGTGTTGCAGCCGCGGGAGGAGAGCTACCCGTCCGGCGCGCTGGACGTCGTCCGGTCGGGCGCGCTGGAGCGGCACCAGGTGGCCGCCATGGTCGGCGCGCACGTCCAGCCGGTGCTGGACTCCGGCGTGGTGTCCTGCACGCCGGGAGCCGTCAACGCCTCGTCCGACGAGTTCGAGGTGATCGTCACGGGCGCGGAGGGGCACGCCGCCTACCCGCACCTGACCCGCGACCCGGTCGTCGCGATGGCGCAGGTCATCGTCGCCGCGCAGCAGCTCGTCAGCCGCGCCGCCGACCCCATGGTGCCGACCGTGGTGACGTTCGGCACCGTCAACGCGGGCACCGCGCCGAACGCCGTCCCCGGCGAGGCCGTCGCCCGGGGGACGCTGCGGACGATGTCCGAGACCTGGCGCGAGGCCCTGCACGACCGGTTCACCCAGGTGGTGCGGGACGTCGCCAGGGCGCACGGGTGCGCGGCCGAGGTGCGGATCGTGCGCGGGGAGCCCGTCCTGGTCAACGACTCGGCGCTGGCCGTCCGGACGGGCGAGCTGCTCAGGCACGCGGGACGGACGGTCACCGAGGAGCTGCGGTCGTGCGGCGCGGACGACTTCGCCTACTACGGCGCGATCGCGCCGTCGCTGATGATGTTCGTCGGCGTCGACACGGCGGCCGGGCTGCACAGCCCGGAGTTCCTGCCGGGCGACGACGACGTGGCGGCGGTCGCCGAGGCGCTGCTGGCCGGGTACCTCACGGCGGCGGGATGAGGGAGCGTCGTCGAAGGACGCCATCTCAGGACACGAGACTCATCGCTGACGAAATCGCCTCGAACCCGTAGGCTCGGCGACGATGGATCTCGAGACCTTCACCCCCGGCTCGGGCCGCCTCGAACCCCGGGCAGCCCTGCGTTCCGACGCCTCCACCCTTGACCTCAACGGCGACTGGCGCTTCCGCCTCTCCCCGGTGGCCGACGTGCCGCCGGACTTCGCCGACCCCGGATACGACGACTCGTCCTGGGACGACCTGCCGGTGCCGTCGCACTGGCCGCTGCACGGCCACGGCGCCCCCGCCTACACCAACGTCTCCTACCCCTTCCCCATCGACCCGCCCCGCGTCCCCGACGAGAACCCGACGGGCGACTACCGGCGCGCCTTCGACCTGCCCGACGGCTGGACCGGCGGACGGCTCAGGTTCGAGGGCGTCGAGTCGTTCGCCAGGGTCTGGCTCAACGGCCACGAGCTGGGCTTCTCCACGGGGAGCAGGCTGCCGGTCGAGTTCGACGCGGGCCCCTGGCTCAGGCCGGGGCGCAACGTGGTCGCCGTGCGCGTCCACCAGTGGTCGGCCGCCAGCTACCTGGAAGACCAGGACATGTGGTGGCTGCCGGGCATCTTCCGCGACGTGACCCTCACCCGCTCCACCGCCGACGTCTTCGTCCACGCCTCCTACCGCGACGGGCACGGCACGATCAGCTTCGACGGGCCGGGCCTGCTCAGCGTCCCCGAGTTGGGCGTCACGAACCTCCAGCCAGGCGTCGAGGTGAGCGTCGACGCCGAGCCGTGGTCCGCCGAGACGCCGCGGCTCTACGACGCGGCCGTCACTCTGCCCGAGGAGACGGTGCGGCTGCGCGTCGGCTTCCGGACGATCTCCATCGAGGACGGCGTCCTGCTCGCCAACGGGCGTCCGCTGCTGCTCAAGGGCGTCAACAGGCACGAGTTCCACCCCGAGCACGGCCGGGCCGTCCCGTACGAGACCATGCGCGCGGACGTCCTGCTGATGAAGCGGCACAACGTCAATGCCGTCAGGACCAGCCACTACCCGCCGCACCCCGACTTCCTCGACCTGTGCGACGAGCTGGGCCTGTGGGTGATCGACGAGTGCGACCTGGAGACGCACGGCTTCACCAAGGTCGGCTGGCGCGGCAACCCCACCGACGACCCGCGCTTCGCCGAGGCGTGCCTCGACAGGATGCGCCGCACGGTCGAACGGGACAAGAACCACCCGAGCGTGATCATGTGGTCGCTCGGCAACGAGGCGGGCGTCGGACGGAACCTGGCCGCCATGGCCGACTGGGCCCGCGAGCGCGACCCGTCGCGTCCCCTCCACTACGAGGGCGACTGGTCCTGTGCCAGCACCGACGTCTACTCGCGGATGTACGCCGACCACGCCGAGGTGGAGGCCATCGGGCGAGGCGTCGAGGACCCGCTGGACGACCCGGAACTCGACGCCAGACGGCGGAAGATGCCGTTCCTGCAGTGCGAGTACGCGCACGCGATGGGCAACGGGCCTGGCGGGCTCGCCGAGTACCAGGAGCTGTTCGAGCGGTACCCGCGGCTGGCCGGCGGCTTCATCTGGGAGTGGATCGACCACGGGCTGGCGCACCCGTCCCTGGAGTACGCCTACGGCGGCGACTACGGCGAGCCGGTCCACGACTCCAACTTCGTCATCGACGGCCTGATCTTCCCCGACCGGACGCCGTCGCCGGGCCTGCTCGACCTCAAGAAGGTGTACGAGCCGGTCCGGTTCACGTTCGGCGACGGGGTCGCGCAGGTGTCGAACCACCACGGCTTCCGCGACCTGTCGCACCTGAGCTTCCACGCCGTCGTCGAGGCGGAGGGCGTCCAGGTTGCGGAGTTCGCCCTGGACGTCCCCGCGGCGGGCGGCGAGGTCAAGCTGCCCGACCTGCCGCCGGGGGAGGGGGAGCGCTGGCTCACCGTGCGCGCCGTCCTCGCCGCCGACGAGCCGTGGGGGCCGGCCGGGCACGAGGTGGCGTGGGGCCAGACCCGCCTGCCATCCTCCGAGCGGCCCGCCGTCTCGGTGCGGACCGCCGCGCCCGTCGCCCGGTCCGGCGAGATCGCCCTGGGCGGCGGCACCTTCCACCCGCGCACCGGCAGGCTCACCGGGCTCTTCGGCCTGGACGTCGAGGGCCCGCGGCTGGAGCTGTGGCGGGCGCCGATCGACAACGACCGCTTCGGCGGCCTCGCGACCAGGTGGCGGGCCCTCGGCCTGCACCGGCTCACCCACCGCGTGGACGAGGTCGAGCTCGGCGACGAGCTCGTCGTCCGCACCAGGGTCGCGCCGGCCGACACCGACCTCGGGATGCGCGCCACCTACCGGTGGAGCGCGGCAGGCGACGCGCTCGACCTGACCGTGGACGTCGAGCCGGAAGGCGACTGGAGCGAGCCCGTCCCGAGGATCGGCGTGGTCATGTCGCTGCCGGCCGCGATAGGCGACGTCACCTGGTTCGGCCGGGGCCCCGGAGAGGCCTACCCCGACACGGGGATGGCCGCGCGGGTCGGACGCTGGTCCGCCACCGTCGAGGAGCTGCAGACGCCGTACGTCTACCCGCAGGAGAACGGGCACCGGGCCGACGTCCGCTGGGCCGACCTGACCGCCGCCGACGGCACCGGGATCAGGGTGACGGGCGCGCCCGTCTTCGGCCTGACGGCCCGGCGCTGGACCACCGCCGATCTGGAACGCGCCGCCCACCGGCCCGACCTGGTGCCGGGCGACCGCGTCCACGTCAACCTGGACCTGGCCCAGCAGGGGGTCGGCACCGCCTCGTGCGGGCCCGGCGCCCTTCCGACGTACGTGCTCGAAGCCGGGCCGACCACGCTCCGGCTCCGCTTCTCATCCGTCTGACCCGCGTCCGCGCGGTGCCGGGGGCGCACACCCCCGGCACCGCGTTCACCCGTCCGCGCGGTGCCTGGCGCACACCCCCGGCACCGCGTTCACCCGTCCGACCCACCTGAGGGGCCTGGGCGCATACCGCAGCGCCTTCCGCCGCCCCATCTGATCGCCCCATCTGATCGCACTGCCTGATCGCACCGGGTGGAGTGTCCGACGAAGGCGCTCCGCCCCGTCTCCGTAGAAACGGACCCGTTGAGGAGTCGTCGTGGACGAAAAGCAGTACATGGCCGGAGTGTTCCACCGGGCGTCCGCCAGTTACGAGCGGGTCGGCGTGCCGTTCTTCGGCCCGGTCGCCGCCGAGCTGGTACGGCGGGCCGCGCCCGCCCCCGGTGACAGCGTCCTGGACGCCGGATGCGGCACCGGGGCCTCGCTGCTCCCCGCCGCCGACGCGGTCGGCCCGGACGGGCGCGTCGTCGGGCTGGACCTGGCCCCGGGCATGGTGGCCGCCGCCGAGGCCGAGATCGAGCGGAGCGGGCTCAGCCACGCCAGCGTCCTACAGGGCGACGCCGAGCAGGCCGACGACCTGCTGGCGGGGGAGCGGTTCGACATCGTGCTCGCGGGCATGATGCTGTACTTCCTGCCCGACCCGCTGGCCGCCGTCCGCTCCATGGCGGGCCTGCTGCGGCCGGGCGGACGGCTGGCCGCCAGCCTGCTCGCCCAGCCCGCCCCCGCCGAGCTCGAGTTCCTGGGCGCGGTCGCGCACGCGCTGGCCCCGTACACGTCCGGCGCCGGGGCCGCCCCCTTCCAGCGCGCGCTCAACAGCCCAGGAGAGCTCGCGGACCTGCTGGAGGAGGGCGGCCTGGAGGACGTCCGCTGCCAGGACGTGGTGTTCGAGGTGGTGGTGGAGGCGGAGCAGGTGTGGGACTGGCTGTGGTCGGCCGCCCGCCGCGCCTCCCTGGAGACCATCCCTGAGCACCTGCGCCCGGAGGCGAGGGCGGCCCTGGAGTCGGCGCTCCCGTACGAGCGGTTCGTGCTGCCCCGCACGGTGCGCTTCGCCACCGCCCACCGCCCGGACGTGCCGGTCGCCGCGGGCTGACCGGCTCCGCCGAGACACCGGGTGCCCGCGTCGTCACATCGGGTGCCCGCTCCGCGGCGGCCCCGTCGAGACACCGGGCGGCGGAATAATCCGTTGCCCGGTGATGCTCTGGTACGTCACCATGACGCTCATGTTCCTGCACGCTCAGCTGACGACGCCCGCCGCCGCGGGCGTCTTCGAGCGTGCCTGCGACGGCCTGGAGCGCTGACCTCCTCCCGTAAGTCCTGAGGTGACCCGGCGGGGGGAGGTTGACCGGCCCACGACGGGTCACGCGAACTCCCAGGCGTCAAAGGAAGGAACCATGGCCAAGCAGGCCTACGTGCGCAACAAGCCGCACCTCAACATCGGCACGATGGGCCACGTCGACCACGGCAAGACCACGCTGACCGCGGCGATCACCAAGGTGCTCGCCGAGCGCGGCGGCGCGACGTACACGCCGTTCGAGAGGATCGACCGCACGCCCGAGGAGGCGCGGCGGGGCATCACGATCAACATCTCGCACGTCGAGTACGAGACGGCCACCCGCCACTACGCGCATGTGGACATGCCCGGGCACGCCGACTACGTGAAGAACATGATCACGGGGGCGGCGCAGCTCGACGGGGCGATCCTCGTCGTGTCCGCACAGGACGGGATCATGCCGCAGACCCGCGAGCACGTGCTGCTCGCCAAGCGGGTCGGGGTCGAGCACCTGGTCGTCGCGCTGAACAAGGCCGACGGCGCCGACCCCGAGCTGCTCGACCTGGTCGAGCTGGAGCTCGGCGAGCTGCTGGCCGAGCACGGCTACCACGACGTGCCCATGGTCCGGGTCTCCGGGCTGCGGGCGCTGGAGGGCGACCCCGAGTGGACGGCGTCCATCGAGACGCTGCTCCGGACGGTCGACGAGCACATCCCGGTCCCTGTCCGGTACGTCGACGCGCCGTTCCTCATGCCGGTGGAGAACGTGCTCACCGTCACCGGGCGCGGCACCGTCGTCACCGGCGCGATCGAGCGCGGCTCGGTCAAGGTCGGCGACACGGTCGAGGTCGTCGGCCTCGGCGAGGGCCTCTCCGCGGTGGTGACCGGGGTCGAGACCTTCGGCAGGACGATGGACCGGGGCGAGGCCGGCGACAACGCCGCGGTGCTGCTGCGTGGCGTCCGGCGCGAGCAGGTGCGTCGCGGCCAGGTGCTGGCGGCGCCCGGCTCGCAGCGCGCCCACCGGCGCCTCACCGCCAGGCTCTACCTCCTCACGGAGGCCGAGGGCGGGCGGCGCAGGCCCATCGCCAGCGGCTACCGGCCGCAGTTCTACCTCCGCACGACCGACGTGCCGGGCGAGATCGTCATGGACGCGCCGGCCGGGCCCGGCGACACGGTCGAGGCGCTGGTGGAGCTGGGCAGGGCGGTGGCCCTGGAGCCGGGGATGGGCTTCGCGGTCCGCGAAGGCGGCCTGACGGTCGGCGCGGGCACCGTGCTGACCGTCCTCGACTAGCCGCATGACGGCGGCCGGGTTCCGTACGGGACCCGGCCGCCCGCGTCACCCCCGGCGCGCCCGAAGGTCAACCTCCCAGCGGGATCCACTCGGTGGCGGTGGTGACCTCGTCGAGCACGGCCGGGATCGGCTCCACGCCGAGCCCCGGCCCTGCCGGGACGCTCAGGTGGCCGTCGGACAGCTCGAACGGTTCGGTGATGTCGGTGGCGTAGTAGCGGCGTGAGGCGGAGGTGTCGCCTGGCAGGGT
>NZ_JBEPDC010000033.1:0-16845 GCF_040300065.1 Nonomuraea sp. NPDC000554
CGGTCCTGCGAGAGGCGCTCATTTCGTTGTGTCTTTATTCTTTCAGCGACCGTATTTTCTGTCAAATTCGGCGCTTTCGGAATTTCAGACCCACCTCGTCTCCGGGGCAACCCCTCTAACTTACCAGGCCGCAGACATGCTACGAACCGGCGAGCCAGATGGGAGGGTGCCAACGTTCGGCGACACAAGCCATGCCAAATCCACCTGAGTGGAGGAGGTTGGTTGCGCCGCACCGCGTCGGCTTCTAAAGATTAGCAGCGCTCCCGAGCACTCGGGACGCGTTCGTCAAGCTTCAAGGCCACAGATCGATCACGGGCGAACATAGACTCCCCACGTGAGCAGCAACCCGCCGCCAGTGGCGAAGAAGGTCCCGACTGAACGCACGCATCACGGCGACACCGTGATCGACGAATACGCGTGGCTGGCCGACAAGGACGATCCCGACACGGTCTCCTACCTGGAAGCGGAGAACGCGTTTCTCAAACAGGAGACCGCTCACCTCGGCGACCTGCAGGAACAGGTCTTCCAGGAGATCAAGGGGCGTACGCAGGAGACCGACCTGTCAGTGCCGAGCCGCAAGCGCGCGTGGTGGTACCTCACCCGCACCGAGGAGGGCAAGCAGTACGGCGTCTCCAGCCGTGTCCCCGCTGACGGCGACACGCCGCCGGAGATCACCCCGGGCGAGCACCTGGACCAGGAGCAGGTCCTGCTCGACGGCAACGAGCTCGCCGGCGACAGCCCGTTCTTCTCCATCGGCACCAGCGCTGTCTCTCCCGACGGGAACATGCTGGCCTACTCGACCGACTTCAAGGGCGACGAGCGCTTCACGCTGAGGTTCAAGAACCTGGGGACCGGCGAACTGCTCCCGGACGTGATCGAGGGCATCTTCTACGGCGGCGCCTGGTCGGCCGACGGCTCGACGTTCTTCTACACACGGGTCGACGACGCCTGGCGCCCGTTCCAGGTCTACCGTCACACCCTCGGCACGCAGGACGACGTGCTGGTCTACGAGGAGGCGGACGAGCGCTTCTGGGTCGGCATCGGCCTCACCCGCAGCGAGAAGTACCTGGTCCTGGGCGCGGGCAGCAAGATCACCAGCGAGGTGCGGATCCTCGACGCGTCCGATCCCACGGGCGAGTTCCAGCTCGTGCGCCCGAGGACGACCGGGGTCGAGTACGGCGTCGAGCACGCCGGCGACTTCTTCTACGTCCTGCACAACGAGAACGCCGAGAACTTCGAGCTGGCGACGGCGCCCCTCCACGCGCCCGGCACGTGGACCCCGCTGATCGCCCACAGCGACGACACCAGGCTCCTGGAGATCGACGCGTTCTCCGACCACGCGGTCGTGCACTTCCGCCGCGACGGGCTGACCGGCATCAGGGTGCTCCCGTACGAGAACGGCGGCGACGGCTGGCGGGACCGGGTCGAGGCCGCGTACGCGGGCGCCGCGTACGAGATCGAGTTCCCCGAGCCGCTCTACGACGTCAGCCCGGCGGGTAACCCTGAGTTCAGCACCGGCAGGCTGCGGCTGCACTACACCAGCATGATCACCCCGTCGAGCGTCTACGACTACGACCTGGCGACGCGCGAGCTGATCCTGCTCAAGCAGCGCCCGGTGCTCGGCGGCTACGACCCGGCCGACTACGAGCAGTTCCGCGACTGGGCGACGGCCGAGGACGGCACGCGGGTCCCGATCTCGCTGGTCAAGCGCCGCGACACGCAGACTCCCGCCCCCACCGTTCTGTACGGCTACGGCAGCTACGAGACCTCGATCGACCCGGGCTTCTCCGTTCCCAGGCTGTCGCTGCTCGACCGCGGGTTCGTGTTCGCCGTCGCGCACGTCAGGGGCGGCGGCGAGATGGGCAGGCGGTGGTACGAGGACGGCAAGCTCACCAGGAAGCGGAACACCTTCACCGACTTCGTCGCCGTGGCCAGGCACCTGAAGCAGGCCGGTTGGGGCGAGCGGCTGATCGCCAGAGGCGGGTCGGCGGGCGGGCTGCTGATGGGCGCCGTGGCGAACCTCGCTCCGGAGGAGTTCGCGGGCGTGGTGGCCGAGGTGCCGTTCGTGGACGCGCTGAACACGATCCTGGATCCGTCGCTGCCGCTGACTGTGATCGAATGGGACGAATGGGGCGACCCCCTGCACAACGCCGAGGTCTATGCCTACATGAAGAGCTACACCCCGTACGAGAACGTGGACGGCAGGCCGTACCCGCCGATTCTCGCCATCACCAGCCTGAACGACACCCGCGTGCTCTTCCACGAGCCCGCGAAGTGGATCGCCCGGCTGCGTGCGACGGCGGGCGGCGGGCCGTTCCTGCTGAAGACGGAGATGGGGGCGGGGCACGGCGGGCGCAGCGGGCGCTACGACGCCTGGCGCGAAGAGGCCTTCGCACTCTCGTGGATCATCGAAAGAGGCACCGAATGACATATCAGCCGGACGAGAACCGCTACGAGCGGCAGCCGTACAACCGAAGCGGACGGAGCGGGCTGAAGCTGCCGGCTGTCTCGCTTGGGCTGTGGCACAACTTCGGCGACGACCGCCCGATCGAGAACTCCCGCGCGATCCTGCGCCGGGCGTTCGACCTCGGCGTGACGCACTTCGACCTGGCCAACAACTACGGCGTCCCGTACGGCTCGGCGGAGAAGAACTTCGGCCGCGTCTTCCGCGAAGATTTCTCGCACTACCGGGACGAACTGATCATCTCCACCAAGGCCGGGTACGACATGTGGCCGGGGCCGTACGGCGAGTGGGGGTCGCGCAAGTACCTGCTCGCCAGCCTGGACCAGTCGCTCAAGCGGATGGACCTGGAGTACGTCGACATCTTCTACAGCCACCGCCCCGACCCCGACACGCCCCTCGAAGAGACGATGGGCGCGCTGGACCGGGCGGTGCGCTCGGGCAAGGCGCTGTACGCGGGCATCTCCAGCTACTCGCCCGAGCAGACCGCGCAGGCTGCCCGGATCATGCGGGAGCTGGGCACTCCGCTGCTCATCCACCAGCCGTCCTACTCCATGATCAACCGCTGGATCGAGGACGGGCTGCTGGACGTCCTGGAGGAGGAGGGCATGGGCTGCATCGTGTACTCGCCGCTCGCCCAGGGCCTGCTGACCGACCGCTACCTGGAGGGCGTCCCGACCGACTCGCGGGCCGCGACCAGCAGGTTCCTGAGCGCCGACGAGATCGACCGCGACCTGGCGCGCGACCTCAACGAGATCGCGAAGAGCAGGGGCCAGTCGCTGGCCCAGATGGCGCTGCTGTGGACGCTCAGGGACCCGCGGGTGACCAGCGTCCTGATCGGCGCGAGCAGCGTGAAGCAGCTGGAGGACAACGTCGCCTGCCTGCAGGGTCCGCCCTTCACCGAGGACGAGCTGGACGCCATCGACAAGATCACGCGACGGGCCTCGTGATCCACGAGGCCGTCACAGGGCCTCGTGCCGTTGCAGGTAGGTGAACGAGGCCCAGCCCGGCAGCACCGGCAGCCAGAACGTGAGCAGCCGGAACAGCAGGACGGCCGACGTCGCCAGCTCGGCGGGCAACCCCGCCACGGTGAGCCCCAGCGTGAGCGAGGCTTCGACCGCGCCCAGCCCGCCAGGGGTGGGCGCGGCCGAGCCGATCGCGTTGGCCGTGAGGTAGACGACGGCGACGGCCGTGAAGTCGAGCGAGCCGCCGAAGGCCGCCACGCAGGCGTCGAGGCAGCCCACGAAGGCGAGGGTGATCATCAGCGTGCCGGCGCAGCCCTCGATCACCTTGCGGGGTGACTGGAGCACGTCCAGCAGCCGCGGCAGGACGTTCGAGAACAGCGAGCGCATCCGCCCGGTGATGATCCTGCGCAGGGGCGGCACGCCGAGCAGCGCCACGACCAGCACCGCCACCGCGAGCATCACCACGACGAGCCCGCGCGAGGGCGTGAACGAGGTGGCGGTGCTCGACCCGGTGATGTACGCGAACAGCAGCAGCAACGTGATGTGGAAGATCATCATGACGAGCTGCGACGCGCCCACGCTGGCCACCGCCAGCGCCGGAGAGATGCCACGTTTCTGCAGGTAGCGGGTGTTGATCGCGACCCCGCCCACCGCGGCGGGCGCGACCAGCTTCACGAACGAGGACGCGAACTGCACGAGGACGGTCCGCCAGAGCGGCAGCGGCTCCGGCACGAAGCCCCTGAGCATGAGCGCGGCGCCGACGAAGCTGATGAACGAGGCGAGCAGCGCCAGCCCCGACCAGGCCCAGTTGGCGGTGGTGATCACCTGCCCCACGTTCACCCGGCTGAGCTGGGAGAGCAGGATGTACGCGGCCAGCGTGCTGGCGATGATCGTGACGAGGGTGCGCGGCCGGAACCGCTCCAGCCGCACCTCCTCGACCTTCGCCTGCGGCTTGAGCGCCACGATCTCCTCGCGGAGCCTGGGGAGCAGCTGCTTGTCCTTCGACAGCGCCGAGCGTGTCTCGCGGGTCAGCGCGATGCGCTGGAGCAGCGGCATGGCGGCGGCGAGCGCGTCGGGCCCGATGACCGCCGCCGCGATGCGAACCGAGCGCTCGGCGCCCACGCGCAGCGCGAGGTAGGTGAGGAGCTGGGCGACGTCCAGCCTGAGCAGCAGGTCGCCGGCGGCGATCTCACCGCTGCGCGCGTCGGTCAGCACGACCCGGCCCGCCCCGTCGAGGTGGATGCCGTCGCCCGTGAGCCGCCGGTGCGCGAGCCGCTGGATCTGCAGCAGCTCGACCTGCTCCCAGATCTGCGCGACCAGGTCGTCGTCGATCTCGGAGTCGGGGACCTCGTCGAGCGGGGTGGTCTCCAGGTGCTCGTAGGCGAGCAGCGCGGCCTCGGTGCCGATCTCGCTGGTGCCGAGCAGCCGCGGCGTGCTCGCGCCCGCCGCCTGCGCGGCGTACGCCATGAGCGCCTCGCGCTCCAGCTCGGCGCGGAGCGACCTGATGGCCCTGCGCCTGGTCTCCGAGTGGAGCCTGAAGCGCCGCCAGAGCCGGTAGGGCAGGCCGGCGACCTGCCTGTCGCGGTCGAGGACGGTGACGTCGAGGCTGCTGCCGTCGCTGAGCCCGATGGCGTAGCGGCGGCTGCCCTGATGGTCGTCCTCGATGCGGCGGGCCGAGACCGGGGCGAAGGAGAGCTTGCGGAGCGAGGCGATCACCGCGTTGCCGGGCGGCCTGGTGTTGGGGCTGCCGACGCCGTACAGGGTGCCGTAGCCGATGACCATGCCGACCAGGACGGTGACGGCCGCGCCCGGCAGGGTGATCTGCCTGCCGGAGAAGAGGGCGAAGATGTCGAGCGCGATCACGGTCCACATGAGCGCGCGCCAGGTGGGCCTGCGTGAGATGCGGACCGCGGTCGCGTACGCGATGACCGAGGTGAGCAAGGTGTTCAGCGGCTCGATGGAGCGCCCGCCGGTCAGCAGCATGCGCAGGTCCTCGACGCTGCCCGTGACCAGCCACTGGCCGAGCAGGAAGGAGACGACCATGCCGACGATGGCGGCGATCAGCCCTTCCGCCACGCGCAGGCCGTCGCGGTGGAAGACCCGCTCGACGGCGAACGCCACGGGCACGATGAGCACCGCCGCGCCGCCCAGGAACGTCGCGATGCGGCTGAGCAGGTCGGGGACGAGGGTGGTGCCCTCCTTGACGTCCGCCTCGAGGCCGTTGAGGGTCTGCTTGGCGACCAGGGCGAGCAGGATGACCGCGGCGAGCACGATCAGCGTGGAGAAGAACCGCAGCAGGTCGGACGGGCGACGCAGGCGCTGCGGCAGGAGCGGCTCGACTACGTAGACGTCCGCGTCAGCGTCAGCGCGCGCTTCGGCCACGGCTGGATCCCCTTCCGAGAGGTCCTCCGCGTCTTCACGTTCCCTGATATCGGCCACCGACAGCGATTCTGTACCTTCCCGGCCGGACCGTACGATCATTACCTTCCAGTGTCCTCAACCGTGACCTCGAGCGCCGCACCGGGTCCGGGCTGGGCCGGCTTCGCCCGCAGGCCGCGCCTGGCAGGCTACACGGTGAAATCGGAACCCTTCACCTCTGATTTCTACCGCGAGGCCGGAGCGTCCGCGCTGATGGGAAAGCAGGAATTCCGCATGCGGCGCCCCTCGGGCGGTGAACGGCAGGGCACATAGGCTGTGAGCCATGTCGGGTGAATTGAGGGTAATGGGGGCTTGTCCGTTGGACTGCCCTGACACCTGTTCCTGGGTGGTCACCGTCGAGGACGGCCAGGCCGTCAAGATGCGCGGCAACCCCGACCACCCCTACACCAGGGGCGCGCTCTGCGTGAAGGTCAACCGCTTCCTCGAGCACACCCAGGCGGCCGACCGCATCCTGTACCCCCTGCGTCGCACCGGTCCCAAGGGTTCGGGCCAGTTCGAGCGGATCACCTGGGACGAGGCGCTCGACGAGATCTCGGCCCGGCTGCGCGGCATCGTCGACGAGCACGGCGGCGAGGCCATCTGGCCGTACAACGGCACCGGGTCGCTCGGCTACCTCCAGGGCTGCGAAGGCGTGGCCGGGCGCCGGTTCTGGAACATGCTCGGCGCGTCCAAGCACTGGCTGAACATCTGCTCGGCGGCGGGAAGCAGTGGGCTGACGCTCGCCAACGGCACGGCGGGCGGCATGGACCCGGAGAACTTCGCGCTGTCCAGGCTGATCCTGCTGTGGGGCACGAACACGCTGACCAGCGGCCACCACCTGTGGAAGTTCATCCAGGACGCGCGGGCGAACGGCGCGTACGTGGTGGCCATCGACCCGATCCGCACCAGGACGGCCGACCAGGCGGACGAGCACCTGGCGATCAGGCCGGGCACCGACGCGGCGCTCGCGCTCGGCCTGCTCAACGTGGTGCTCGCGGAGAACGCCCAGGACGAGGAGTTCCTCGCGGAGCACACGCAGGGCTGGGAGAGCTTCCGCGAGGAGATCCTGAGGTATCCGGTCGAGAGGGTGGCCGAGATCACCGGTATCCCGGCCGAGGACGTCCACAGGCTGGGGACGCGTCTCGCGCACACCCGGCCGACCGCGATCCGCGCCACCATGGGCATCCAGCGGCACGAGGGCGGCGGCGCCGCGATGCGGACGATCGCCGCGATCCCCGGTGTCACCGGCGACTGGCGGCACCCGGGGGGCGGGGTCGCGTACTCCACCAGCGGGCACGTCCACTTCGACATCGACACCCGCGACGACCTGCTGGAACGGCCGGTGCGGACGCTGACCATGACCAGGCTCGCCTCTGAGCTGGACTCGGTGAAGTGCCTGTGGGTGTACGGCGCGAACCCGCTGGGCTCGACGTCCGACACCAACCGGATCAGGCGGCAGCTCGAACGCGAGGACCTGTTCACGGTCGTGATGGAGCACTTCCCCACCGACACCGTCGACTACGCCGACATCGTGCTGCCCGCGACCATGCAGACCGAGCACCTGGACCTGCACGCCGGCTACGGCCATCTCTACCTGCTGTGGAACGAGCCCGCCGTGGCGCCGCCCGGCGAGTGCCTGTCGACCACCGAGACGTTCCGCCGCCTGGCGGCGCACATGGGGATGACGGAGCCGTCGCTGTTCGACTCGGACCTGGAGCTGGCCGAGCAGCTCCTGGGCAGCGGGCATCCCTCGCTGGAGGGCGTCACGCTGGACCGGCTCCGCAAGGAGGGCTGGGTGCGGATGAACTACCCCAAGCCGTTCGCGCCGTTCGCCGAGGGCTTCCCGACCGCGTCCGGCCGGTTGCGCTTTCCCCCTCGCGGCAAGGCGTACGTGCCGTCGATGTCCGCGCGGACGGCCGGGAGCTCGCCGTACCGGCTGACGCTGATCAGCCCCGCCGCGCACACCTTCCTGAACACGGTCTTCGGCAACAATCCGGAGCTGCGGCGGCGGGCGAAGGGGCCCGTGGTGCTGGTGAACCCGGCCGACGCCGAGGAGCGCGGGCTGGTGAGCGGGCAGCGGGTGCGGGTGCACAACGGCAGCGGCGAGTTCCAGGCGGACGTCGAGGTCAGCGACCGGGTGGCCAGGGGCGTGGTGGCCTCGCCGAAGGGGCACTGGCCCAAGCACAGCCCGGGCGGGTCGAACGTCAACGCGGTCGTGGAGGAGCGCGACGCCGACCTGGGCAGGGGGCCGGTTTACCACGACAACCTGGTCGAGGTCAGCCCTTGTGCCGGTCTATGAAGGCCACGATCATGTCGAGCACCTCGGGGCCGTGAGGGCTGCGGAACAGGTCGGAGGCGTGCAGGCTGGCGCCCTTGACGACGTGCAGCTGGTTGTCGGGGGCCTTGGTGGCGGCGTCGTGGGACCGCTGCAGGTCCGTGGCGCCGCCGTAGCCGTCGTCTCGCTGCCGATCTGCAGCAGCGGGACGCTCAGCCTGGACGCGTCCGCCGGGTCGATCGCCCCTGACAGGCCGACGACGCCCACGACCTCGGAGCCGAGCTTCTCGGCCGCCGGCACCGCGGACGTCGCCCCGATCGAGCCTCCCACCAGGAACAGCCGCTTGACGCCCTTCTCCTTGGACAGCCGCTTGCCCATGGCGACGGCGACGTCCTCGGGGAGGTCGGTGCTCTTCCTGGCGTACAGCAGCACGCGGTAGCCGGCCGCGACCAGGCGGTCGGAGAGCGGGCGCCAGTTGCACACGGTGCCGTTGCGCTCGTAGGTGATCACCACGCCGACCGGGCCGTCGCCCGTGATCACGCCGGGCATGTCGTCGCCGTAGGTGAAGATCTTGCCGTCCTTCTCGGTGAAGCAGCCCGAGACGTTCGGTCCGGTGGCTAAGGGCACCGGAGTGCCGGCGACGGGGGCGCTGGACGACGGGGTGGCGGACGGCGCCGCGGCGGAGGACGAGGGCGGCGCGGGCGCGGCCTGATCGCTGGCCGTGCCCCCGCAGGCGGTCAGCACCAACATGATCCCTACCAGACCGACGACCCCGCGCATGTCCGCCCTCTCTCGTACAACTATGTCTGAACTGACATAGTCTGTGGGCACCATACCCTTGGACGCACGATGACCTCAACGCTTGGATTCGCGATACTCGCCGTACTGGCACGCGGCGACCGCACCGGATACGACATCGCCGCCGCGATGCGGCGTCCCGTCGGCTACTTCTGGACCGCCGGGCACAGCCAGATCCACACCGAGCTGCAGAAGCTGCGCATCGCCGGGCTGGTGGAGTACGAGGCCGCGCACGGGCCGGGGCCGCAGGACAAGAAGGTCTACCACCTGACCCCCGAGGGGTCGGCGGAGCTGCGGGAGTGGATCACCAAGCCGCCGCGTGAGCGTCCCGAGCGCGACGAGCTGGTGCTCAAGACGTACGCGGCGTGGCAGGCCGAGCCGGGGCTGGTCAGGCAGATGTTCGCCGACCAGCTGGCCGCGCATGAGGCGCGGCTGGCCGAGTACGAGCGGGCCGAGGCGTCGTTCGGCGAGCCGCCGCCGTTCGGTGACCCCCGGTTCGGCAACTACGCGACGCTGCTGTGCGGGCTGGGCTACGAGCGGCACCGGGCCGACTGGTGCAGATGGATGATCGCTCAGCTCGGCACCGGCTCGTAGCTCCGCCAGGGCCGGTCAGCCGAGAGACAGCTTGTAGCCCTCGTGGGAGGCGGTGAAGCCGAGCGAGTCGTAGAAGCGGTGCGCGTCCGTGCGTGACTTGTCGGAGGTGAGCTGGACCATCGCGCAGCCCCTCGCTCTGGCCCTGTCGACCGCCCACGTGATCATCTTGCGGCCGAGGCCCTGGCCGCGCGTGGAGGCGGCGACCCTGACGGCCTCGATCTGGCAGCGCTCCGCGCCCAGCCGGGACAGCCCCGCCAGGTAGCTGAGCTGCATCGTGCCGACCACCTTGCCGTCGCGTTCCGCGACGATCAGCTCGTCGTACGGGTCGGCGTCGATGCGCGCGAAGGCGGCCAGGTAGCGCTCGTCGTTCGGGTCGCCCTCGCGCCGGGCGCCGAGCGGGTCGTCGGCCAGCATCGCCACGATCGCCGGGACGTCGGCGGCGCAGGCCACGCGGAACAGCAGCGACAGGACGTAGTGCGACTCCGACAGGCCGGGGTTGGACGGCAGGGACATCACCTTGCCGCTCGGGACGAAGCCCCTGCTCCCGTACAGGGCCCTGGCCGCCCGGTTCTGGTCGACAGCCCAGAGCTCGACCTCCTCGACCCCGTACGCCCTCGCCACGTCGAGGGACTCGTCCAGGAGCAGCCCGCCCAGGCCGGCGCCCCTGGCCTCGGGGGCGACCCACATGGACACGATGTGCGCCCGGCCGTCCTCCTTCCGGACGCAGACCAGCCCGACGTCGTGGCCGTCCTGGGTGGCCACCAACCACCGCGATTCCGGATTTTTCAGCCTTTCGGACCACATGGCCGCGTCGAAGGCGCTCTCCTTGTCGTACGACGAGGCGAACGCGTCCGGAGAGTCCTGGAGGGCCCGCAGCCGGATCGCCCGCAGCCGCTCCCCCTCGTCCGCGCCCAGTTCCTCGATCAGAGTTTCCCGCATGCCCGCATCATGTCAGGGACCCTTCCGGCACCGGTCACGGCGGGTAGGGGTGGAATCAGGGTCCGTCCCCGATGTGGTCCGGGGGTCTGGGGAGGCACTGTGGGGACATGAACGAAATCAGTCGACGCGATGAGGTGTCCCTGTCCGGTGCCGCGCTGCGCGGCGCCCCGTGGAAGGCCGCCGCCATCGGCGGCGGCGTGGTGAGCGCGGCCGGTTACGGCATGGGGCTGCTCACCGGCGGCGGGGACCTGGGATGGGCCCTGGGGCTGGGCATCAGCCTGTTCGCGCTGATCGCCGCGATCGGCGCCGTCTCCAAGCCGCACGAGGGCGACCGGGTGACCCGGCAGGCCAGGCTCTGGTCGCTGCGGCACCCGTGGAAGTTCTCGCTGCTGCCCGCGGGGATCGCCGCCGTGCTGGACTACCCGGTGCAACTCGTCCTGGACGGCGAGGGCGTCTTCGGCTCCGCCTGGGCGTCGGCCTGGCACGGCGCCCTGGTCTACCTGATCGCCGCCGTCATCACGCTCACGATGTCGGGACGGGCTCGCCCGCAGCAGTGACCTCCGGGCGTCCGCGCCCTGTCAGCCGCCCTCGGCCACGCGCTTCAGCCCTTCGAGCGTCCGGACCATGTTCGCCCTGTTGTGGCCGGCCCGGTCGGGCGCTCCCGTGACCAGGCGGCCGACCATCTTCATCCACGGGCGCGCGATGTTCCAGGTCTTCTGCTCGACCAGGCAGCCGCCGGCTGTAGGGGTCAGGTCGAACCGCCAGATCGCGATGTCCATGACTCCGGCCGCCCGCACCTGGTAGGCGAACGTCCTGCCGGGCTCGGCGGCGGTGACCGTACAGGTGGTGGACCAGCTCCGGGCGCCGTTGCGGTTGTCGCCGACGAACCTGGCGCCCGGCCTGGCCTCCTTGACCTCGCCGATCCACCGCGCGTTCAGGCATTCGGCGTTCCAGCTTGCAAGACTGGCGAAGTTGGTGATCACTTCGTACACCCGTTCCGGTGCAGCGGCGATCTCGATGCTCGCGGACGCGCTCGGTTCGCTCATGACGATCAGCTTCGCTGACCGAACCCTATTCTGACAAGGCTCGCTCGGCCTGGCTGCGGCAGACGCAGAACTCGTTCCCCTCGGGGTCGAGCATGGTCACCCAGCCGACGCCGTTCTCCCGGCGATCGTCGAAGATGGTCGCGCCGAGACCGAGCAGCCGCTCGACCTCCTGGTCGCGGGTCCGGCCCTCGGTGCCGTTGACGTCCAGGTGCACGCGGTTCTTCACGCTCTTGCCCTCGGGCACCCGGATGAACAGCAGGAACGGGTCGTGCTTGGTGCGCAGCATGACCTCGTCGTCGCCAGGCTGGTCGCCCTCGCCCAGCGGCAGGCCGGTGGCGGCGCTCCACCAGGAGGCCAGTTCGTACGGCTCGGCGCAGTCGATGGTCACGGCATGGATCTCAATCATCCCGCCACCCAACCGCGACGCCGTCGAACGCGTCAAGCCGGTCAGTGGGCGCTGGACGACAGGTTGAGGCCGACCACGCCGATCAGGATGGCGGCGATCGAGGCGATCCGGACGAGCGACACGTTGTCGCCCATCGCGATCATGCCGAGCGCGGCCGTTCCCACGGCCCCGATGCCGGTCCAGACCGCGTACGCCGTCCCGACTTCCAGGGACCTGAGCGCGTACGACAGGAGGCCGAAGCTGAGCGCTCCGCTGACGAGGAAGGCGATGGTCCACCACAGGTGGGACAGGCCGTCACTGAGCTTGAGCGACAGCGCCATGGCGACCTCGAACACGCCGGCGATGATGAGAACGAGCCAGACCATGACAACTCCCTGCGAAGACGAGACGGATACCGTCGCGTCGTCTTCGCGTTACCGGGTACGGCGCGTCTCGTCCGGGAGCACTCGGGCTCATCGGGTGAACGGCGCCGCACGGCCGGTCATTCCCGCCGGTCCCACCAGATGGTGACCCAGCGCTCGCGCGGGAGCGGCCACATGCCGAGCTCCTCGGCCGTCTCGGCGACCTCGTCCGCCCGCGACTGGTCCAGGCAGAGCCGGCGGCAGGCGCTGACCGCGAGGTCGTGCAGGGTGGTGAACCGCTCCAGCGGCGCCTCCCGCTCCTCGACCCTGACCCCGTAGCCGAGGGCGGCGACCAGCGCGACGCAGTCTTCGGCGACGGGCCTGACCGGGCGGTTCACGCCGTGGAAGTGCTGCCAGAGGGGGGTCGTCCAGCTCATCGGGTGGCGGTGCGGCAGTTCGAGCACGACCCGCCGCCTGCTGTGGGCGTTCAGCGCGCGCAGGAAACCGGCCAGGTCGGGGACGTTGTAGACGACGTGCGCGCAGATCGTCACGTCGGCCTCGGGCAGCCCGCTCGCCACGTCGGGCCAGCAGCCCTCGACCGTGGTCAGCGGGACGCCCAGCTTGTCGGCCCTGGTCGCGATCTCGGCGAGCATGGCGGGCGAGGTGTCGACGGCGTACAGGTGGCCGATCCGGTCGCGCAGCGGGAGCGACGAGGCTCCGGGTCCGGAGCCGACGTCCAGCAGCGTTCCGCCCTTGGGCAGGGCCTCCGCCAGGCGGGTCATGGTGGGCCCGTCGTCGGGCTCGGCGAGCGCCCTGTCGGTCCGCGCGGCGAAACGTGCGGGCGAGTGACTCCAGGGGTCGGCCGGAGCCGCAGCCAAGATCTTCTCCGGGATGGCCCACGCCTCAAGGCGTTCTCGCCACCGATCGGCGAGTTCTGCTGCGTCCATGACATGAGCATGCCACGCATACCGGTGGTTACCCGCGGGTAGCATAGCTAGTAAGGTTACCCACGAGTAGATAAACCCCCGGGTTCAAGGAGACACGCACTCATGGGCCACTACAAGAGCAACCTGCGCGACCTGGAGTTCAACCTCTTCGAGGTGTTCGGTCGGCGTGAGATCCTCGGCACCGGCCCCTATGCGGAAGTCGACGAGGACGTCGCCCGAAGCATCCTGGACGAGGTCAACAGGCTGTCCACCGGCGTCCTGGCCGACTCGTTCGAGGAAGGCGACCGCCACCCGCCCGTCTTCGACGCCGCGACCGGCAGCGTGACTGTGCCCGAGGGGTTCAAGAAGTCGTTCAAGGCGCTGGTCGACGGCGGTTGGGCACACCTGGACCTGCCCCAGGAGCTGGGCGGCCCCGGCATCCCCCGGAGCCTGGCGTGGGCAACCGCGGAGATGGTCCTCGGCGCGAACCCGGCCCTGTACATGTACGCCGCCGGGCCGAACTTCGCCTACACCCTGTGGCAGCTCGGCACCCCTGAGCAGAAGCGCTTCGCCGAACTGGCCATCGAGCGTGACTGGGGCGCCACGATGGTGCTGACCGAGCCCGACGCCGGTTCGGACGTGGGCGCCGGCCGGGCGAAGGCCGTGCGGCAGCCCGACGGCAGCTGGCACATCGAGGGCGTCAAGCGCTTCATCACCAGCGCCGAGCACGACATGGCCGAGAACATCTTCCACCTGGTGCTGGCCCGCCCCGAGGGCCACGGCGCCGGTACCAAGGGCCTGTCGATGTTCCTGGTGCCCAAGTTCCACGTGAACCTTGAGGACGGCTCGCTGGGCGAGCGCAACGGCGTCTACGTCACCAACGTCGAGAAGAAGATGGGCCTGAAGGTCTCGACGACCTGCGAGCTGACCTTCGGCGACAAGCACCCCGCGATCGGCTGGCTGGTCGGGGACGCGCACGAGGGCATCAGGCAGATGTTCATGGTGATCGAGCACGCCCGGATGATGGTCGGCACCAAGGCCATCGCCACCCTCTCCACCGGCTACCTGAACGCCCTCGAGTACGCCAAGTCCCGCGTCCAGGGCGCCGACCTGACCAGGATGGCCGACAAGTCCGCCCCGCGCGTGACCATCAGCCACCACCCGGACGTCCGCCGCGAGCTGATGCTGCAGAAGTCGTACGTCGAGGGCATGCGGGCGCTCGTGCTCTACACGGCCACCTTCCAGGACGCCATCCAGCTCGACCCGGACGACCGGCACGCCCACGAGATGAACGACCTGCTGCTCCCGCTGGTCAAGGGCGTCGGCTCGGAGCGCTCGTACGAGCTGCTGGCCCGCTCGCTGCAGACGCTCGGCGGCTCCGGTTATCTGCAGGACTACCCGATCGAGCAGTACATCCGCGACGCGAAGATCGACTCGCTGTACGAGGGCACGACCGCCATCCAGGGCCTGGACCTGTTCTTCCGCAAGATCCTGCGCAACCAGGGCGCCGCGGTCGGCTCGCTGCTGACGGAGATCAACGCGTTCGCGTCCTCGGACGCGGGCAACGGCAGGCTCAAGGAGGAGCGCAAGCTGCTCGCCGAGGCCGCGGCCGACGTCAAGGCCATGGGCGACATGATGGCCGGATGGGCGCTCGGCGCGCTGGAGACGCCGGAGGAGGTCTACAAGGTCGGGCTGAACACGACCAGGCTGCTGCTCGCGCTCGGCGACCTGGTGATCGGCTGGCTGCTGCTGCGCCAGGCGGAGGTGGCGCTCGCCCGGCTGGCCGACGGCGAGGACCCGTTCTACCAGGGCAAGGTCGCCGCCGCCTCGTTCTTCGCGACGACCGTGCTGCCCCGGCTGGCCGCCGAGCGGCGCGTCCTCGTCGCCACCGGGCAGGACCTGATGAACCTCCCGGAGGAAGCGTTCTAGATCTTCCTCGCCAACGCGGGGGCACAGGGTACGGTCAGCGGATGAGCTCGACCTCGCACGATCACCCCCTGCCCCCGCCGCGCGTCGAAGAGGTCTCCGACGGCATCTACGCCTACATCCAGCCCGACGGGAGCTGGTGGATCAACAACACCGGCTTCCTCGCCGGACGCCGCGGTGTGATCGGCGTCGACGCCTGCTCGACCGAGCGCCGCACCAGGGCGTACCGGGAGGCCGTCGCGGCGGTCTCCGCTCGGCCGATCACCACGCTCGTCAACACCCACCACCACGGCGACCACACGTTCGGCAACTATCTGTTCCCCGAGGCGACGATCGTCGGCCACGAGGGCACCCGCGAGCACATCCTGGCCGAGGGCATCCCCGCCTACCGCGCCGCCTGGTCGGCCGAGGTCGAGTGGGGCGCGCTGGAGGCCGTCCCGCCGTTCCTCACCTTCACCGACCGCGTCACCCTCTACTCCGACGACCTGCGCTGCGAGGTCAGGCACGTCGGCGGCGCCGCCCACACGACCAACGACTCCTACGTCTGGATCCCCGAGCGCCGGGTGCTGTTCTCCGGCGACCTGGTGTTCAACGGCGGCACGCCGTTCGTGCTGATGGGCTCGGTGACGGGCGCGATCGAGGCGCTCTCCCAGCTCGACGAGCTGGGCGCGGAGACGATCGTGCCCGGGCACGGCGAGGTCTGCGGACCCGAGGTCATCGACCGGGTACGCGGCTACCTGCGTTTCGTGCTGGCCACCGCGGAGCGCGGCCGGGCGGCCGGGCTGACCCCGCTGGAGACGGCCCGCGAGACCGACCTCGGCGAGTGGGCGGGCCTGCTCGACCCCGAGCGGATCGTCGGCAACCTGCACCGGGCCTACGCCGAGCTCGACGGGCTGCCCCCGGGCGGCCCGATCGATCTGGTCGCCGCCGTGGGAGACATGATCACCTTCAACGGCGGCCGGCCACTCTCGTGCCTCGCCTGAGGGTGTGATCAGCCTTACCCGGGTATGACCGTGGGCGTACTCGCTCTTTGCCTTCTGGAGGTCGTCGTCATGGGTGTCGGCGTCAGCATCTTCTTTCTCACGCTCGGCGCCATCCTGAAGTTCGCCATCGAACCGGATGTCTTCGGGCAGAGCGTCCACATGGACATCATCGGCATCATCTTCATGATCGTCGGTGGCGTGGGCGTGGTCCTGAGCGTCGTGCTGGCCCCCAGGCGGGGGCGCACCTCCGACGAGCGGCTGATGCACCGCGAGAACCACCCGCCGGAGGCGTGACTAGACGTTCAGCTGCACGGCGGCCCTGCCCGCCATGATCGGCCTGATGTGCTCCGCGATCACCGCCTGGTGCTGGGGATGATCGCGGTACACCAGGTAGTCGTCGACCGAGTCGAAGTCGGCGACCACCGCGAACTCGTAGTTGCCCTGGTTGATGCCGGCGTCGGCGCCCACCGTGTAGGCCCGCAGCTGCGGGATCACGCCCGGGAGCTTGCGCAACTCGGCCGCGACCGTGGCCTTCTGCTCTTCGGTGGCGGCCTCGGTCCAGGTGAACAGCACGACGTGGCGAATCATGTGGTCAGCCTATCGAGAGCCGATCCACGTTCGGGCCGCCGTTGACGGTGGTGGCGGCGGCCCTGATCTTGTTCACCCCCTGCACCAGGTCGGCGGTGACGGTGGCGGTCTGCCAGGTGTCCCAGGTGGACGTGCTCGGGAAGTCACGCGTGACCACCGCCGTGCCGTTCACCGCGACC